>NZ_JAKUEU010000079.1:0-23531 GCF_022663075.1 Bacillus cereus group sp. BfR-BA-01441 | reverse complement strand
TGTTGAAAACGTTAAAGGGAATTTGTAATAGATGTATTTCGATAGTATAGGATCTCTTATTATGAAATTGTATGCCAGTTATTTGTCTAAGTTTAAATTGATTATTTTGACGGTATTTGTAATTAGTTGTAAAATAATGTTTGTTGATGAATTTTATAAAAAGTATGTTAGATGAAATTCATCTGTAGGGATGACATATAAATATTTACTTAATGGGTATAAAATATGGTAATTTAAATATATAAATAAAAAGAAAATATATTAGGAGTACATAGTAGATTCATATTTTTAAAAATTAATGTGACAATAAAGGGAGGTTGAGATACATACACGGTGGGAGTGTGTATGTATTTATTATAATAATGAATAAGACAATCAAACAACAAGTAATCGCACTATCAACAAGTCTAGTGATTTTAGGGAGCGTACCTTTATCAGCATCAGCAGAAGAGATCAACAAATCTCAAACTGATCAACTTAATATTGCCCAAGGAGAACACGGAACGAGCGGATTAAATTATTCTAATTTCAAGTTGGAAGTTCCTGATCATGTACAAATTAACGAAGCAGAAGTATCTGGAAATGAAAAAATGCTTTTAGAAGAATATAAGCATAAACATAATGAAACAGAAGAATTAAACAAAATGCAAGATGCTAAGAAGGGACAAGTAGCAGAAAAGGAAGCTATTTCAAACATTGAAAAGGCATTTGAATCTGTAGATGGTCGAAATGATGGATCTGATCGTCAAATGAAACCTGTTGCAAAGCCAAGAGGTATTCAATATAGTGCACAGAGTACGAAGAAATATGGAACACTTGCAGGAGTTCCATTTGTGGAGTGGATTGTTCCAGCAGGAAATCCTGATATTCGTCCTGCGAATCCGATGAAAGCACGTTACATTACAATCCATGAGACCGCAAATACAGCCGCTGGTGCTAATGCTGAAAATCATGCGAAATATTTATACAAGCAAGCAACTGAAGGCACTTTCCGAACAGCTTCATGGCATTTTACTGTAGATGATAAACAAATTTATCAACACTTACCAACAAATGAAAATGGTTGGCATGCAGGAGATGGAGATGGTTCAGGAAACAGGGAGTCTATCGGTATCGAGATTGCGGTTAACCAAGACGGTGATTACAATAAAGCGTTAGAAAATGCAAAACGACTTGCAGGTTATTTAATGAACAAAGAAGGAATTGGTGCAGATCATATTTACAAGCATCAACAATGGAGCGGGAAAAAATGTCCTGACATTTTAATTTCACGTGGTAATTGGGCTGGTTTCGTACAAGGAATTCAGTGGTATGCAAATATAAATGCGCAGATTGATACGCCTTTACAAGATAAAAATGACTCATTTAATCCAAATGAAAATAATCCAGCTGAACCTAGCATGGAACTAGTGGTAAATGGTAGTGGCATCAATGTACGTAGTGATGCGGGTATTGAACATCGTGTTGTACGTAAAGCTTCAAACGGAGATCGTTACAAAGTATTAGCCGTTAAAAATGGTTGGTATAAAGTAGGTAATGGAGAATGGATTTTCTATGACCCAAGTTGGATTAAAATTAACTACAATGTACCAAAGGAAGAAGTACAAAAGCCTAAGGAAGAAGTACAAAAACCAAAAGATGATATTACAGGTGGCTGGTTTGAAGGGCATATTCGTAAATTAAACAGTCTAGGTATTATGCAAGGCGAAGGCAATGGTGTATTTGCTCCATATCGAAATGTAACGAGAGCGGAGTTTGCGAAATTAATCTCGAATGCTCTTAAACTACCAGAGGGAAATAAGTCATTTGTAGATATTAATGAGGCACATCCATCACTTCATGACGGTATTAAACGTTGTGCAAGTGCAGGAATTATTAATGGTCGTGGTGAAGGGATTTTTGATCCTAACTCACCAATTACTCGTGAAGAAGTATCTATTATGATTGACAAAGCATTACGATATAAAGGAATTACAGGTGAGTTAGTAGCATTACCATTTACAGATAAGCATTTAATAACATACAAAGAATCGGTTCAACGATTATACAGTCTAAAGGTAGTTAATGGTATTGGAAATAATGAGTTTGATCCTCGAGGCACAGCAACTCGTGGTCAGGCGGCTGCCTTTATTGTGAAGATGTTAGATTCAATGCAAAAATAAAAGGAAACTTTAATCAGTGAGGGCCACTCGCATTGCAATCAAGCAGTTTATTCACCAAATTTTGAAATGAGAGTTTTACTGCCCACAAATAGCAGAAGAAATTGTATGTAGAAGCTGACATTGGTAGAAGTAAAAAAATAAGAAGAATTTGAAAGGAGCTATCCAAAATAATAATTTGGAATAGCTCCTATTTAGTAGGAAGAACAAATTGTATTTGATAGATTGTAATGTAGAATGCCCTTCCAAGCCCCTTATAAGCCCCTACCAAGTAATAAATCACTAAGAAAAAACAAAAACAAAAACAAAAACAAAAACAACTACAAGAACAAAACAAGCGCGAAAAAATGAAACCGGCGTTGTAGTAGTAAAAAAATTGTAATTCGAATGCCAAAACCATTCCCGCATGCCTATCTTTATAATGAAGGATTAAAATTTTCCTATTTACTAGCAAAGAGTGGAGGGAAACATATGGCAGTATACCGTAATGTGCAGGTGAACTTTTGGCAAGATGAATTCATATTAGATTTAACGCCAGAGGAGCGTTATTTTTACATATATTTGTTAACTGGTACGAAAACGAAGCAATGTGGTATTTATATATTACCGAAGCGTGTGGCAGAGCTTGAAACAGGTTATAGTATGGAGACTGTTGAGAAGTTGCTAAACAGGTTTGTTGAGTATGGAAAGATTCTATATGATACGGAAACGAAAGAGGTATTCATAATAAACTGGTTACACTATAACCCTATTTCAAATACGAATGTGGAGAAGTGCGTATTACGTGAGTTAAAGACTATAAAAAGTAATGAGTTCATACATATATTTTTACGTAAATGCCTTGAAGAAGAATACAAGATTCCATTATTATTGCAGCATTTTGGTATGCCAAAAGAAGAGGATAATAGTAGTTCACAAGTAGTTATTGAAGAGAAAGAAGAAGCGGAAGAGATAGAGGTGGAAACCATAGAAGAGGACGTTCCAAATAGTGAAGTTTATAAGTTTTATGAACAAAATATTAGTAGTTTATCCCCATATATTGTGAAGGAATTGAAGAATTGGATACAAAGACTTTCTGGAGAGAAAGTGTTAGAGGCACTTAAAATTGCGTTTGAAAATAATAAGAAAACGTTAGCTTATGTGAAGGGGATTTTGAGGAATTGGTGTAAGAAAGGACGAGTAGATTTTAGTGAAGGAATGCATAGGAGAGAAGTATTTGGTTCGTATGATCCATAGTTTGGATAAGGATTTTTTCTAGTCTAAAAGGTTCTTTTACTATAGAAGCGAATAGTGTGAGAAAGGGGTGGTTATATGGAAGTCGTTATAAAGAAGAAACGAAAAAGGGGAAAAAGAATTTTTATTTGGGCTAGTAGTATCGTTCTTTTGTTAGTTATTTCCGCTGCGATTTTTTTGAACATATATACGCTGAAATCTATGCCAAAGATAGATGGAACGATAAAGCTAGAGGATTTACAACAAGCTGTTACGGTGAAGCGTGATAGTAAAGGTGTACCGCATATTAAATCGGAAAATGCACATGATTTATATTTTTCACAAGGATATGTGCAAGCGCAAGATCGTTTGTTTCAAATGGATTTAAGTAGAAGACAAGCGTCTGGTATGTTAAGTGAAGTTGTTGGGGAAGCAGCTGTTGATCGAGATAAATTGTTTCGAACACTCGGTTTACGGCGAGCTGCCGAAGCTTCAGTTAGTCAATATGATGGAGAAGCGAAATATGCCCTGCAGTCATTTGCTGATGGGGTGAACGCTTTTATACGTGAGGCGAAAGAGGAAAAGAAATTACCAGTTGAGTTTACTATATTAGGTTATGAACCTGCTGAGTGGTCAATTGTTGATACTTTAACAATCGGGAAGTATATGGCGTTTGACTTAGGAGGACATTGGCACGGACAGGCATTTAGATATTGGGCGCTGAAAAATCTTCCGAAAGAGCAAGCGAATGAGCTATTTCCTGCATATCCGAAAGATGCCCCTAGATTGCTAGCTGAACTGAAAAATACAAATGTGGACGTAGCACAAAGTTTTTCAAAAACGATAATTCCGCTGGAGTTTAACGGTAGTAATAACTGGGTTGTGAGCGGTGAGAAGAGTGCGTCAGGTAAGCCAATTTTAGCAGATGATCCTCATTTATCTCTTGCGACGCCTTCTATTTGGTATCAAACGAGACTTGAAATGAAAGGTTTAAATGTGAGTGGCGTTATTTTCGCTGGAGTACCAGGTGTTATATTAGGACACAATGACAAAATAGCATGGGGTGTTACGAATACAGGGCCTGATGTGCAAGATTTATATATTGAGAAGAGAAATCCTAATAATGAAAATGAATTTCTGTATAACGATAAATGGGAAAAAGCTACCGTTGTAGACGAGTCTATTAAAGTAAAAGGCGGGAAGACAATTCCTTATAACGTTACGATTACGAGGCATGGGCCAGTAATTTCAGAGTTTGCGGATAAGGGGAAGGAGAAAACGAAAACAGTATTCTCTTTAAAGTGGACAGCTTTAGAACCGTCAGCTGAGTTAAAAGCTGTATTAAATATGAACAAAGCAAAAGACTGGAATGAGTTTGAAACCGCTCTTCAAGATTTTTATACACCAACCCAAAACTTTGTGTTTGCATCAAACGACGGCACAATTGCTTATAAAGCGAATGGAAATATACCAGTGCGTAAAAAAGGTGATGGTAGCTTACCTGTTCCAGGATGGACAGATGAATATGAATGGGAAGGGTATATCCCGTTTGATCAACTTCCAAAAGTAATTAATCCAAAACAAGGGTTTATTTCAACTGCGAATAATAAAATTGTTGATGATGATTATCCGTATCATATTAGCAATACGTGGGCGCAGCCATATAGGCAAATGCGTATTCAAGAATTTTTGCAAGAGAAGGAAAAGTATACGGTGAAAGATTTAGAAGAGTTACAGATGGATCAAAAGAATTTATATGGGAAAGAGTTTACTCCTATATTTTTAAAAGAGTTAAATAAAGCATCTTTAAATGAGGTAGAGAAAGAAGGCGTAGACCAATTAACAAAGTGGAATTTTTACGATAGTAAAGATGAAGCGGCACCATTAATATTCCATTTGTTAATGAAAGAGATTTCAAATACGTTATTTTCAAAAGAAATACCGAAAGATGTACTGGAGTTATTTGAAGGGAAGTCACAAGTTGTTGATGAATTGATTCGAAAAGAAGTAGCGGGAGAAAATAGCGTTTGGTTTACGAAGTACGGAGGTTTCACAAAAGTTGTGCATACATCGTACGAGAATGTAATGAAGAAATTGCAGAAGGAATATGGACCCGATGTTGGAGAGTGGAAGTGGGGCGATTACCATCAACTCGCTTTTACACATCCCATTTCGAAATCATCGAGTATGTTAGCATTACTCGCTTTTAATCGTGAGAAGCCAGTTCCAATTGGTGGGAGCCAAGTTACCGTGCAAGCAGCGAGTTACGGCGAAAACGGCATTGTAAATCACGGGGCGTCTTGGAGATTCATTATTGATACGAAAGATATGTCAAACGGTTATCATATCGTAGGGCCAGGACAGTCGGGCCATTTTAGAAGCGATTGGTATCATGATCAAATAGATGATTGGGTAAATGGCACGTATCATACGACTACATTGAATACGGAGGGGATAGAGGGGAAGGTATTAACTTTGCAGCCGAAGTGATCGTAAGTTCTTATTTGCAGATGGCCCAGCTTTATGAGGTAATACTCCTTCGGCTAATGAAAGTTTTGCTTTATACAAGAGACTCTTACGATTGTAAGAGTCTCTTTATTATGATAATGGATAAAATATCCTTTTTGTAAAGAAGCGACAAGTTTTGACAAAATATTATACAGAGACTTGTTATAATACCTTTTGGAATATTATGTTTATTAAACGGAGGATGAAGTAGTGTACAACAAGGAAAATTTCTTAATAGTTGCAGTGAAATCGAATAGGGGGATTTAATATGAGCGTTAAAGTAATAAGGGCAACAGGGATGATGGGCGGAGCAGCAAGAGTTGCTGTAAAGGTAGATAACGAAGTAGTAATGAAACTTGAGAATAACGAAGAATATACGCTTCCTTTTGAATTAGATGAAGCGAATATTAAAGTAAAACAATTCTTTTTTGGAAGTAAAGAAAAGAAAGTAAAGGATGGCGATGTAGTAGAAATTAAGATAAATAGTATTGCCATGCTATTACTAATAGTGTCAATGATAGCTGTTTTATTCGGTTCGTCAATTGGTATAAATATTGTTGTTTTTGGTGTGATAGGAGCTTTAGTTACGTTAGTATACGGATTGAATAACTGGTTTCGTTTAGAGGTTAAATAATTATTGTATATATATTTATTTCAGTTGATTTACTATACATGGGATGAAAATATTTTTAAGTGGGAAATGGAGAGAATCAGTATGAAGAAAATGGTTGTAATATCTAGTTTGGCGCTAATAGTAGGTTTAACAACTGGTTGTAGCAGTGAAAAAACAAGTGGACCTAAAACAGTATCTGTAAAAAAAGAAAAAGAGTTAGTAGCGAAAGATATTTTTAAAAAAGCAGCTGACGGATTAAAACAAGAGGAATATCTTACATTGACATCTCTTATGTCAATGAAGGGGAGCGGCCAATCAGAAGAAATTAAAATGAAAATACAGATGGAGCCGAAACTGAAGAATTCTAGAGCTGAAATGAAAATAAGTGGTACAGATATTGTAACGTATGAAGTAGATGGAAAGGTCGCTGCTCAAGTGAAAAACCCTGATACAGGAGAGTTAGTTACGATACCTAATGATCAATTTAATGTAAATGATGTAATGGTCAGTAAAAATTTACTTAATGAGTTAGATTTACCAGAAGCTTTGGCTAAGAAAATGAAGGCAAAGAAAGATGGAGACACATATAAACTTACACTTGAATTAAAGGGAAAAGAAGCGGTAGATACGTTACAAAAAATCAATGGAGATATGAAAAAATTAACGGAAGGATTTAATATGGATGCGTTTAACATTGAATATATAATAACAAAAGATTATAAATTTGAAGAGATGCGAACAACTATAAAAGTGAGTGAAAGTAACTCAGATAAAAAAGCTAGTACAGATAAGGAAAAATTGGATGCAGTTGTGAGTATAAAGATTGATTCATATGAAAAGTTTGATTCAATTAAGTTACCAGAAGGGATTCAATAATTTCAATCGTAAAAGGATAAAAAGGGGCGGAAATCTGCTCCTTTTTTATTTTTCCTACTATTTTTAGAAGATTTATATGAATATAGTTGAACGGCACTTCATTTTTTTCTGGAATAAATGTGAAACGTTGTATAAAATAATCAAGAAAGCCAAAAATTATAGGGGGAAAGTTGTGAAGAAAAATAAGAGTTTAATAAGTTTTTTAGGAGTGTTTATTATGTTGTTTTCTTTTTGTTTTCAAGGAAATGTACAGGCAGATGTAAATACTGTTCAATCTGGAAAAATCAAATCAGGAAACGTAACAGTATGGGAAGTTGGAAATGTAGCGAAAGTATTAGCGGATGTGGAGCGCTTAAATTTAAATACAGTAAATGTACCGATTCAAGTAGATATCCCAAATGTGACTTCTACTAACATGGTAATTAATCAAGCGCAAAAGCAACAAGCTATTATTTTAATTCAAGAATTATTAAAGCGTAATATTCAAGTTATAGTGGAACCGTTCCCGTATATTCAGCAGGGGAATGTTGGAGAGACAGAATGGAACCCAAGTAACATTAATGATTTCTTCTGGAATTGGAAGACGGTTATTCTGCAAGATATTTTTAATTCCATTACAAGTAAATACAATGTGTATGGACTAAAGATTGCTTCTAATTTCGTGAATATGGAGTATGCAGAAGGATACTGGAGCGATACAATTGATTTTGTTCGTAATCAGTATAAAGGAAATGTTTTGTATCAAATGAACTGGTGGTTAACAGCAAGCTGGGACCCTTCTTATGAAGCGAAGTTTGAAGAGAAAATCAATCGCACGTATTTAAAAAAGGTGGATATTGTTAGCATAGACAGTTGGTTTGAAGTTTCAGGAAAAAGAAATCCAACATATGAAGAAGTGAAGCAAAGTTTATTTGCGACAACAGTATATAATCGTGGGCAAAATGTTGTTCAGCAATTGGAACAATTACATAATGCAACAGGAAAGCCAGTTTACTTTGGTGGATTTAACGTTCCAGCACGTGAACTTGGATTACAAAATCCATGGAATCCAGATGTTTCAAATGTGTTTTCGAAAGATGTACAATTAAATGGATGGCGTGCTTACCGAGATGTATTAGAACCGAAACCATATTTTAAAGGTTTTTCAATATGGTTTATTGGCTCTAATGATAGTACACATGCGTATCAAATACATAGTAAAGAAGCAGAGGCAGTTATTAGCGGGTGGTACCGAAAATAATTTTTATAAAATAGGTAAGTTTTAAAGTTTACTACATATATTTCTAGTGAAAGGCCTTTCACCATCTTATCACCTAGGGGGCAATCATAATGAAATTTTTGTCTTACCTTACAGTAATATTGGTGATTCTTGGCGGTTTGAATTGGTTATTGGTAGCGTTAGATTACAATGTAGTTGAGAAATGGTTTGGTTCTATGCCGGCGCTTGTGGACACTATTTATTGGCTCATTGGTCTTTCTGCTATTTATCAAATTTTTGATCGGTTCTTTACGAACGACTAGCTATTATTCTTTCATTATTAGAGTGTTAAGTACGATTATGTACTTAACACTTTTTTATATGTCCATAAAAAAGTCTGCACTTGCAAGCGATTCCATCGCGTCTTGCGCCCTAATAATAGAAAACAAATTGACCGTATATTATATTTTAGGTTATAATTCAGAAAGTTTAAAAATATCCAAATAAAAAATAGGGAGGTTATGAAGGTAATGGAGAGAGTCTATAATTTTTCAGCAGGACCATCAATACTCCCTTTGCCAGTTTTAGAGAAAGTGCAAAAGGAGCTTTTAAATTATAACGGGACAGGCATGTCAATTATGGAAATGAGTCATCGATCTTCTTATTTTCAAAGTATTATAGAGGAAGCGAGTAACTTACTTCGTGAATTAATGAGCATCCCTGATGAGTATGAAGTTTTATTTTTACAAGGCGGTGCGTCATTACAATTCTCTATGATACCACTGAACTTAATGAATACGTATAAAAAAGCTGGATACGTACTAACTGGCTCATGGTCTAAAAAGGCACTGCAAGAAGCCGAAAAAGTTGGGGAAGTACAAGTGATTGCTTCTTCCGAGCAAGAGAAGTTTACTACGATTCCTAAACTGGACGGTTTACTAAGCGATGAAAAACTAGATTATGTACATATTACAACGAATAATACAATTGAAGGGACAAAATATGTGGACATTCCACATGTAGAAAGAGTGCCGCTCGTTGCGGATATGTCTTCAAATATTTTGTCAGAACAATATGATGTTTCGAAGTTTGGTCTTATATATGCGGGGGCGCAAAAGAATTTAGGACCTGCGGGCTTAACGATTGCGATTATAAAAAGAGATTTAATCGGGGGAGCAGATCGCTCTTGTCCGACAATGTTAAATTATGAAACTTACAGTAAAAATAACTCCTTATATAATACACCGCCATCCTTTAGTATTTACGTAACAAAACTTGTATTAGAGTGGTTGAAAGAGCAAGGCGGAGTATCTGCGATTGAAGAACAAAATAGAATGAAATCTTCACTTATTTATCATTTTTTAGATGAATCTAAATTGTTTACTTCACCAGTTGATCCTGCGTATCGATCACTTATGAACATTCCGTTTACAACACCGTCAGAAGAACTTAACAATGAGTTTTTACAAAAAGCGAAGGAACGCGGCCTTGTTACGTTAAAAGGACATCGATCAGTCGGTGGTATGCGCGCTAGTATTTACAATGCGATGCCAGTACAAGGCGTACAGCAATTAGTAAATTATATGAAGGAATTTGAGCTTGAGAATAGATAGGGAGATGGGGATATGTTTCGTGTTCAAACGTTAAATCAAATTGCAGAAAAAGGTTTGCAAGTTTTTACTGAAGAACGTTATGAAGTAGGAGATAGAATCAATCATCCAGATGGAATTTTGCTTCGTAGCTACTCTTTACATCAAGAAGAGTTTTCAAAAGACTTAAAGGCGATTGCAAGAGCTGGCGCTGGTGTAAATAATATTCCTGTCGAGCGATGTACAGAAAAAGGAATTGTAGTATTTAACACGCCGGGGGCAAATGCAAACGCTGTAAAGGAACTCATTATTGCCAGTCTTATTATGTCTTCACGTAACATTATTAATGGTGTAAGTTGGACGAAAAACTTAGAGGGTGAAGAAGTACCACAGCTTGTTGAATCAGGAAAAAAACAATTCGTTGGATCAGAAATTGCAGGGAAACGTCTAGGTGTTATCGGACTTGGCGCAATCGGTGCTTTAGTTGCGAACGATGCGTTAGCGTTAGGGATGGATGTTATCGGATATGATCCTTATATTTCAGTTGAAACAGCTTGGCGTCTTTCTACACATGTGCAAAGAGCATTTAGCCTTGATGAAATTTTTGCAACGTGTGATTATATTACACTGCATATTCCTCTTACGAATCAAACGAAGGGGATTATTGGGGAACACGCTGTAGAGAAGATGAAAAGAGGGATGCGTCTATTTAATTTCTCTAGAGGAGAACTTGTAGATGAAAAGGTTCTTCAAAAGGCATTAGAAGAAGATATTATTACACATTACGTAACGGACTTCCCAAATGAAAATGTAATAAAGATGAAAAATGTAACAGCGACGCCTCACCTTGGCGCATCTACGTCTGAATCAGAAGAAAATTGTGCAGTAATGGCAGCACGTCAATTACGTGAATATTTAGAGACAGGAAATATTCGTAATTCAGTAAACTATCCAAACGTAGAATTGCCGTATATCGGAAAGAAACGAATTACAATTATGCATCAAAACGTCCCGAATATGGTAGGGCAAATTACAGGATGCTTAGCGGAACATCATATTAATATTGCCGATATGATTAATCGTAGTAAACATTCTTGGGCATACACAATGATTGATATCGATAACGGAATTGATGATATAATAAAAGAGAATATTGTAGAAAATATAAGCAAAATTACAGGTGTTGTAGCCGTTCGAATGATTGTGTAAAGGAGAGAGGAATGTGGCAAAAATACGACCGTTTCGGGCCATTCGTCCAGTAGAGGAAAAAGCGGCACAAGTGGCAGCTTTACCGTATGACGTATTAAATAGTGAAGAGGCAAGGGAAGTTGTAAAAGGGAATCCATATTCTTTCTTGCATGTTGATAAAGCAGAAATTGATTTAGATCCTGAACTGTCACCGTATGATGATCGCGTGTATGAAAAAGCGGGTGACAATTTAAAGCAATTTATACGAGAAGAAGTGTTCATACAAGATGAAGAGCCAGCGCTATATATTTATGAACTGACGATGCAAGGAAGAACGCAGTCAGGTCTTGTTGTTTGTACATCTATTGATGAGTATGAAGATGATACAATTAAAAAACATGAAAGAACACGTCATGAAAAAGAACTAGATCGTATTCGCCACGTAGATGTGTGTGACGCCAATACAGGCCCAATCTTTTTAACGTACCGTACAAAAGATGAAGTAAAGCATTTAATTAGAAGCTGGAAAGAAGAACATGCGCCAATTTATACATTTACAGCAGAAGACGGTGTTAAGCATGTTGCGTGGAAGATTGCAGATGAAGATGTAATTACGACTTTAGTAAACGCATTTGAAGATATTCCTAATCTTTATATTGCAGATGGGCATCACCGTTCTGCATCAGCTGCAAAAGTAGGACTTATGCGAAGAGAACAATATCCAAATTACACAGGAGAAGAGGAATTTAATTTCTTCTTATCGGTTCTATTCCCTCATGATGAATTATCGATTTGGGACTATAACCGAGTTGTGAAAGATTTAAATGGCTTATCAGAGGAACAGTTTTTAAATCAAATTACGCAGTACTTTTATGTAGAAGAAGCACCTGTTTCTCCGTATAAACCAAATGAGCCAAAAACATTTGGTATGTATGTAAATGAGAAGTGGTATAAGCTTACTGTGAAAGAAGAAACATTTGATGCGAATGATCTTGTTAGAGGTTTAGATGTATCTATCCTGCAAGATCATTTATTAAGCCAAGTACTTGAAATACATGATCCGCGTTCTGATTCACGTATCGATTTTGTCGGAGGAATCCGCGGATTAGAAGAACTAGAACGCCTTGTGAACAGCGGCGAATACAAAGCAGCATTCGCATTATATCCGACATCTATGGAAGATTTATTAGCAATCGCAGATGCCGGAGAAGTCATGCCACCGAAATCAACGTGGTTTGAACCGAAACTGCGTAGTGGGTTGTTTGTCCATTCGTTAAAGTAAATATTGACTTCTATAGTTTTGAAAAACCGAAATGATTTTAGTTTCGGTTTTTCTTATTTTACAAGTGTATTTGAGGAGGGGGATCGATGAAATTGCAAGTAGGCGAAAAAATTACCTTTGAAAGAACTTTTACGAGAGAGGATGTTGTTTTATTTACAGAAGTATCGAAAGATGAAGGCGTTCATCATGTTACACCAGATGAGCAGGGAAGATTTGTTGTACAAGGGCTATTAACATCAACATTGCCTACAAAAATTGGCGGTGATTATAACGTATTAGCTCGCAAAATGGATTTTGAATTTTTACGTCCTGTTTTTAGCGGCGATACGATTCGTTGTGACGTAACTATTGAACAATTTGAGCCTGATGAAAAAAATCGTACAAAAATTATTGCGACGTTTATATGTAGGAATCAACTTGAAAAGGAAGTTATGAAGGGGAGTTTTTCGGGGATTATTCTTTAATTAGTAAAAAAAGAAATGAATAGGTGGGGGCATGATGTCTCTAGGGCGTAGATTTTTAATTCACCCATGAAGAAAATTTTATGCATTGCTGAATACTGATAATATACTCTGTTCATTTTTAACTTGAATAAACTCGTCAACAAAAAGGACATTCCTAGTATTACAAGAAATGTCCTTTCCACTAAATTATAGGATATTTTACTAAAATTCAAACTCTAAAATCAGTTTACTAGTTTGACCTGTAAACTGATAATTATAGGATCCTCTCAGGTTTTCTAAGTTACCGGTAGCTTTAATAATTGTTCCTGGGGAATCTAAATTTCCTTTATCAAATATTCCTTGCTCTATAGCTGTAAATGTCCCTTGTTGCCCCTTATAAATCCCTTCAAAGTGTAAAAATCCAGAAATTTTAGCCGTAGCCAAGTGACCATCATTTATATTTGAGTCTAAATAATATAATAAGTATTCAACAAAAGCCTTTCCTTTTAATTCCCCATCAATATCATATTCGACATGAGCAATATTAATAGGGAAATCTTTTTTATTATCATCGATTGGTTTTTCATCCCACTTACTTACTGTAAATGTTACTTCCATACACGTAATCTCCCTTTATCATTAGATAAGTAATCTCCATATCATTTAAAAAGTACTAATTCACAGTCATATCTTATAGGAGTGTTTTTATTTATTTAAGCCCTGTCATATCGTTATCTTATCTCAGAATCACCTGCGCCTCTCCATGAAGAACTTACTGTCGCCACGATATCTCCTGCTTGTAACCTCTTTGGCTTTATTAACATATGAATCCCGCTCCTATATAATTTAATGAACTACGGCTATACAAACCGTAGAGTTGAAGAACATTGTACATGACATTAGTTTCTCCGCCTTCAATAAGTTCACCTGCTGTAATTTGAGAATTTAGTATTAGTGCTGAATATAGGAATAATCTACAAATATTTTTTGCTAAAATTTATATTTGAAAATCACAGTATGCATCATTGCATGAGGAAAACGGTTGTTATTTTTATGACCTGTAACTATAATGATTACAGGTTGGTCGATACCAATCAAAAAAATAAAATCATCATGAATGGAGATGTTTCATAATGGGTATGAAAAAAATAATTTTAGCAGGTGCTTTAGGAATCGCAGCATTATCAGGAACAAATTTACCAGGATTAGAACTAACAAAAGCGAGTGCAGCTTCTATTGAATCGAACTTCTCGACGTTAGAAGGACGAGTAGTAGAAGTAGATAACGGTGTAATTGTTGTAAAATCTAAGCAATATGAGGAACCTGTTAGTGTGTATATTGATTCACTTTCAAACGTGAAAGTAGGAGATGAAGTAAAAGCTACTGGATCTATGATGCGTAATTTTACAGAATATATGGTTGCAACTGCAGTTGAAAATACAACAAACAAGTTAGGTATGCACATGAAAGAAGATGGCTCACCTAATTATGTAATTGGAGAAGTATCAAAAGTAGGAACGATGGAAGATGAGGGAGACGGTGCTACTAAATATGTTGTAGTTGAGTATCCATCGTTAAATGGGAAGAAAGATATTATTGATGTTTTCTTAACAAAGGGACAAGTATTTAATGTGGGTGAAAAAGTGAAAATTGATATGAAGTATGTAGGGTGGGGCGGAAGTTCTATTAACTGGAACACAGTTGACCATATTGAAAAAGTTCATGAAGCAAAGACGAACGTTGAAAATAATGATGATGTATGGATTTGGTCTTAATAAGGCGAGTATAAGTCGTTATTTGCAATTTTCTCCAAACAATACATGTAAAAACTAAATGTATCATGCAGTACCCATCTAATTATCATTGTGTATGACAATTAGATGGGTACTTTTTTATTTGAAATTTGTGCAAGTCAATGTTCAGCATTTCTTTTTAAGAGTAAATTACGGGTGAAATCAAAACTTTATTTGCAGTACATAATAAATAATGTTGATTTTTTATCTTATATTAAAATAAAAACAAACCACTGTTCGATTTGAATATTCCACGATATAATAGTGAGAGTTTATGGCAGAATAAATATTTACATAAGAAGTGAGGTACTGTATGAAAAAAAGAACGACAGACATTATTTTTATTATTATCGGTGCATTTCTTTTTGCGTTAGGTGTCAATTTATTTGTTATCCCGAACGAGTTTGGTGAGGGTGGAGTAACAGGTATCACGATTATTACGTACTATTTATTTGAATGGTCACCGGGCTTAGTTAACTTAATTTTAAATGCGATTTTGTTAATAGCCGGTTATAAATTTTTAAATAAGATCACAACAATTTATACGATTATCGCTGTAGTTACGAACTCACTATTTCTTCATTTAACAGAAGGTTGGACGATCGCTTCGGATGAAATGCTCGTAAATGCCATTTTCGGAGGTATATTTATTGGATGTGGGATTGGTCTAATCATTCGTGTTGGCGGAACAACTGCAGGTACTACGATTTTAGCGAGAATGACCCATAAGTATTTAGGCTGGAGTATT
This sequence comes from Bacillus cereus group sp. BfR-BA-01441, assembly GCF_022663075.1. Lineage (NCBI taxonomy): Bacteria > Bacillati > Bacillota > Bacilli > Caryophanales > Bacillaceae > Bacillus > Bacillus cereus group sp. BfR-BA-01441. Next base: position 7,922 of record NZ_JAKUEU010000079.1, on the reverse strand, counting down.
AGCTATGGTCTATTGTTCTTCGATTTAATCGTTGCGTTTTCATCTTATTTCATCATTGGTGCAGAAAAACTGATGATAACAATTATTATGCTATATGTAGCAACGAAAGTGATGGAGTTTGTAATTGAAGGTTTAAATCCGAAGAAAGCCATTACGATTATTTCTGATAATCCGAATGAAATTGCCGGGAAGGTAACTACCTTAATGGGCAGAGGGGTTACTGTGTACTCAGGTCATGGCTATTACACGAAAACTCCGAAGGAAATTCTTTATGTTGTTATTAATAAGCAAGAAGTAGTGAAGCTAAAGCGGATTGTTCAAACTACGGATCCGGCGGCGTTCATCGCTATACACGATGTTCGTGATGTGTTCGGAGAAGGATTTGTTGATATTTCGAAGGCTTAAAAATTGTTTTTGATTAAAATAATCTTAATACTAAAACGTGAGAATCTATTTTGAATAATCTTTTTTCAAAATAGATTCTTTTTCTTTTTCTTTTTCTTGCAAAAAATCCAATTGTTTTTTAATGTAGTGATGTAGAAGGATGAACAAGAGAGGGTTTAATGAAGATGATACATATTTTATTAGCTGATGATGATAAGCATATTAGAGAATTATTGCATTACCATTTACAAAAAGAGGGGTTTAAAGTTTTTGAGGCGGAAGATGGAAAGGTAGCGCAAGACGTATTAGAGAAGGAAAACATTCATCTTGCGATTGTAGACATTATGATGCCGTTTGTTGATGGTTATACGTTATGTGAAGAAATTCGGAAGTATCATGATATTCCTGTTATTTTATTAACTGCGAAAGACCAGTTAGTGGATAAAGAAAAAGGATTCATTTCTGGTACAGATGATTATATCGTAAAACCATTTGAACCAGCTGAAGTGATTTTCCGTATGAAAGCATTATTGCGTCGTTATCAAATGCTGAATGCAGATATTATTACGTTGCACGGAACGACAATTGATCGTAAAGGTGTTGAAGTAAAATGTAACGGTCAAACAATATTGCTTCCATTAAAAGAATTTGAGTTATTATCACAACTTGCTAGTTATCCTGGAAGAACATTTTCAAGAGAAGAGCTAATTGAATTAGTATGGGGAATGGATTTTGAAGGGGACGAACGAACGGTTGACGTTCATGTGAAGCGGCTGAGAGATCGTTTCTCAAAACGAACGGATGATTTTCAAATTACGACAGTGCGCGGCCTCGGGTATAAGTTGGAGTTGAAATAAGATGAAATCACTATATTCTAGATTTGTATTTATGACGGTCGGCATTATGCTACTTAGTAGTATTATCGGCTTTTTATTAACGAACGTATATTATCAAGTGAAGTTAAAACCGTATAATAGTGAAAAGATTTTAAAGTATGCGGAAGAAGTTAAATCGTTATATGAAAAGCAAAGTGAAGAAAATCAAGAGGCGTACTTACATTCTATCGCCAAGTTAGGGTATGAAATTTATATTGTCGATGATCAAAAGAATGGAAAGCGTATCGGCAATGCGTTTCGTAAGACGTCTATTAGCGATGCTACTGTTCATAAAGTATTGCAAGGAGAAACGTTTAATGGTGTTTCCACATATCCAACTCGTCTCTTTATTACCGGTTTTTTCGATAATGAATTAATAAATAGTGTCGGTGTACCGGTAAAGCACGGTGATAAACAGTACGCGTTATTTATTCGCCCCGACATTCAGAACCAATTTGGCGAAATGCGAATTTTCTTAGCGGTATTACTTGGGTTTATCGTACTATTAAGTATTATTTTTATAGCGATTGCAGCAGGTTATATCGTTCGCCCAATCCGTAAATTTACGAAGGCTACGCAAAAAATTGCGAGTGGGGAATATAAAATTGAATTAGACGTAAAACGAAAAGATGAAATAGGAACGTTATCTACAAGCTTCCAAAAGATGACGAAAAGTATTAAAGAACTAGATGAAATGAGACAAGAATTTGTTTCGAACGTTTCACATGAATTCCAGTCGCCGCTTTCTTCTATACAAGGTTTTTCGAAAACATTGCAAACAGAAAAGATGAGTGAGGAAGAAAGAAACCATTACTTACAAATTATTGAAGGCGAAAGTAAGCGAATGTCTAGTTTATGTAAACAGTTACTTACGCTCGCTTCATTAGATAAAGAGGAAAAGGTTCTACAAATAAGAGAATTCAATCTGCAGAAGCAAATTAAAGACGTCATTTTTATGCTTGAGTGGAAATGGCGCGAGAAAGATATTGCCGTTGAATTTGATGTGCCGGATATCACTATAAAAGGTGATGAAAACTTACTTCATCAAGTATGGAGTAACATTTTCACGAATAGCATCAAGTTTTCAAACGATGGTGGAACGATTGAGTTTTTTGTCGAAGAGTTAGAGTCTAGTGTCATTATCTCTATATCGGATAACGGAATTGGTATGGAAAAAGAAGAAATGGATCGTATTTTTGATCGTTTTTACAAAGTAGATACAGCAAGGGCAAGAAACGTAGAAGGTAGCGGTTTAGGATTATCAATCGTGCAGAAGATTGTTGAACTGCATAAAGGGACCGTTTCGGTATATAGCACGAAAGGGGAAGGGACGACTGTTCGGGTTGAACTTCCTAAATAGATGAAAGAGGCTGTTTGGGAACAGCCTCTTCTTTTTTTTGTCGCTAGTATACGTGTAAAATGAAAAAATATGAGTCATTTTAATTGCATAATCGGATGAGTTTATGGAGTGGGATTAGGAGGAAGTTTATTTAAAAATGTAGAATCTCTACAGAGTTAGAGGAAGTGTATTAAAACTTGAACTGTGTAGGGAGGAAATTACTTTGAAACGAATTGACTTGTTATTAAACACACTAGATTCAACATTCGATAAAGAGAGTTGGTATGCACCGTTTAAACATGCTATAGAAGGACTTACAGCTGAACAGGCTATGTGGAAACCAGCTGGAGAGACAACGAATACCATTTGGGAGAATGTTAATCATCTCACTTATTACAAAGAAAGACTTGCTGCAAACTTGGAAGGACGTGAATGGACACATAATCTTGACGGTAATGACACCTTTTATCTTACTAAGCAATCTAATAATGATACGGAATGGAAGGAAGTCGTTGAACGCTCTGAACATGCTCAGCGTAATTTAAGACAGGTATTAAGTGCAATTTCTGAAAGAGAGCTTGAACAAAATTCACTTGAAGGTAAATTACTGGACATCATGCTTCATGATGCTTATCATACAGGCCAAATTATTCAATTAAGGAAAATGCAGGGGGCATGGCCATCAAAGCGTTAACGGCACCTTTTAGTTGGTGCTATTGTTGAATAAATTTTAGATATTCAAACGACTTTATTGTTATATTTTTAGTGAAATATTTTACATCCAAAATGAAATAATTATATTTTTAACCCCGTCCCCAATTTAGAACGGGGTTATGTTTGTTCTGTTATAAAGCCGCACCTTTCCCGCACTCTTCTTTAAACCGAAGCTCAAAAGTATCCGCTGTAATTTCATCAGCTTTTGGAAAAGCCCGTAATTTCGGATGAAGTAGCCATACGAGGGAAATGAATAAAATCCCAATGCTAGCAAGCGCGAAAATGAGTTGGCTACTATATACATTCGCAGTGTATCCGCCAATTAAAGAGCCGAGTGGCATAGCAATTGTGCCCATGCTTCGTGTGACTGAATTGATACGCCCAAGATATTGGTTTGGAATTACAATTTGACCAATAGTCGCAAATAATATGTTGGTCGCACCAATTGGTATCCAAGCTAAGCCGAATAAAAAAATGGATAACCATTGAAACGGTACAACTGTAGAGAGAAACCAAAAGAAAGCGCCAGTCGCAAAGCTAATAATGGAGACACGGCCAACATTATGTTTACCAACCCATGAACTGAATAGTGCTCCAATTAAACAACCGGCGGATATAGCGGCTAAAAAGAAACCATATAATTTTACACCGCCTAAAGAATCAGCGAAAGAAGGGAGTATTGCCATCGTCATACCGATTGAAAAATTAGCGACAACGGAACCGATTAAGAATACGCCCATTAAGGAACGAAAGACAATTGAAAAACCTTCTTTTAAATCAGAGAAATATTGTTTAGTTGAAAGTGATGTGCCCGTTTCGGTTTGCTTTGGTATTTTCAATGAAAAGAACAAAAGGGCAGTAATCGCGAATGTGAAAGAGTCAATTACATATAAAGTGATCGCGCCAAATAGTGCTACTAATATTCCAGAAAGCGTCGTACAAATTAAATCAATGCCTTGATATGCAAATGAGAAGAGTGAATTTCCTTTTAATAATTGTGTTTTATGCAGTAGAAGTGGTAAAGCTTTTGATTGTGCGGGATAGGCGAATTGTTCAATAAAGGCTACGATAGGCATGATGATGAGTAGTAGGTGGACTGTTAGTAGGTCGAAGTAGTGTGTAATAGGAATGATTAAAATAAGAATGCATTGCAGAACTTGTGTGATGACGAGAATGTTTTTAATGGACCATCTATCAACGAATGGACCAGTAAGAAATTGTAGTGCAGAAGGTAATAACGTAAGGGAACCAGCCAATCCAGAATAAAAAGGATTACCACTTAATTTGTATACGAGCCACATCGCTGCTACATAATACAAGCTATCTCCTATGTTTGTAAAAATTCTCCCTAAAAATAATAAGAGGAAATTCCGGTTTTTTAATATGTTCATTTAATCTACTCCTTTATAAGAAATTTATTCGGTAAAATAAAATTGACCGTCTCGGTAAAAAAAAATCGTATTACGATTTTTCTTCTTCTTTAATAAATTGCTGCATTGTTCTCTCAGCGATTTGAAGTGCAGTAGTAGAAATATAATAAGGTTTACTATTCGGATCTTTATCTGCACCTTTTGTAATTTCGTTTAATTCAGCCATCAATTGATGAAACTTTTTCACCCACACTTGAAATTGTTCTGGCGTAGCATCAAATTCCCAGCAGGATGAAACGTAATTCCACTTAGCTGGATCTTCACTTGCATTTCGTAATGTAAAAGCTTCTTCTGGTGCAGCGAGAATTTGGCTTTTCGTTCTTTCTATCATTTGTAAAAAGATTTGGCGACCTGATTCGCTTAATATTTCTAAATGAGGTAATAGATCTGCAGCAGGGGTGAAGCCTTTCGCGACAGATTGATAAAACTTTTGAATAATCCCATTCTTTTCTTCTGTATAAACGATCTCTATAAGACCATTCTTTTCTAATTCTTTTAAATGATAATGAATTTTCGCCCTTGAAATGCCGAATTTCTCAGATAGTAATTGTCCAGTATAAGGACGTTCGCATAGACGTATCATCATTTCGGCACGTAGTGGATCGCTTAATGCTTTTAGTTGGCTATAAGTAGTTAGTGTTAATACGGGCTTCAACATGATCAACTCCTTGAATTAAATTACTCGGTCAATATTATTTGACTGAATTGTATCAAGGATTCCATTTATTTTCAATACTTTCAGAAAATTTATTTTTTTACTCTGTAATCTTCTGTTCATATTCCGTTCATATTTCTTTTTTATGATTAGTGCATAGAAAGAAAGAGGAAGGAGCGAGCGAAATGTTTTTAGCTCTGCGTGAATTAAAACAATCAAAATTACGATACGGATTAATCGGACTTATTATGGTGTTATTATCATTTTTAGTCCTTGTTATTTCAGGGTTAGCAAATGGATTATCATATGATAATGCTTCATCGATTCAAAATATGGAGGCAAATAAGTTCGTTTTAGCAGATGATGCGGAAAATAAATTACTTCGTTCACAAATTAAGAAAGACGATGTAGATAACGTAGTAAATCAAGTGGGCGAGAAAGAGGTAGTTCCATTTCGGGTGAAAGTTTCAACGTATGAAAAGAAAGATAGTTCGAAAAAGGTTGATATCGCTATTTTCTCAAGTGAACGCGATACATTTTTAGAACCGAACATTGTAAAAGGTGAGAAGTTAGGTACAGCAAACAACGAAATGGTTGCTGATGAATCAATTAAAGAAAAAGGAATCGATATTGGGGATACAATTATCGATCCTGTTTCAAAGAAAGAATTTACAATCGTCGGATTTACGAAAGATCAAATGTTTAGCCATACACCAGTCGTTTATGTAAATGAAGACGTATGGGGATCTATTTCACAACCAAACCAAAAAGATTATAGTGCAATTGCACTTAACACAGATAAAGAAATTAAAAATGCTCACGTTATCGATAAAAAAGAAGTACTGCAAAGTATTCCAGGATTTAAAGAAGAGCAAGGAACTTTAACGATGATCATTGCGTTCTTACTTGTGATCGCTGCGTTATTAATCGGTGTATTCTTCTATGTTATTACACTACAAAAAACACAGCAATTAGGTGTATTAAAAGCAATTGGTACGAAGAACTCGTATTTAGCAAATAGTTTAGTCGTACAGGCGTTATTCTTATCAGTCGTTGCGATGGTAATTAGTATCGTTCTTGTACAAGGATTAGAACAAATTTTACCAGCGGGTATGCCGTTCTTATTAACAACACCGATGATTGCACAATACGCAGCAATCTTTATCGTAATTAGTATTTTAGGAACACTTATTTCGTTATACCAAGTATTAAAAGTTGATGCATTAGAAGCAATTGGAGGCGGGATGTAATGACTTCATTATTGAAATTAGACAAAGTAAGTAAAGTGTACGGAGAAGGGAATACGGAAGTAACAGCCCTTCATCCGATGTCGCTTGATGTGAAAGCTGGAGAGTTTATCGGAATCGTCGGTCCTTCTGGATCAGGGAAAAGTACATTATTATCAATCGCGGGTGCACTATTATCACCGTCAAAAGGGGATATTTACATTCGTGAGCAAAATATTACGAAGCTATCAGAAAAGGAAATGACAGACATTCGTTTGAAAAAAATCGGCTTCATTTTCCAGTTCGCAAATCTTGTTCCATATTTAAATGTGAAAGAACAATTACTTTACATTGCTAAGTTAAAAAAAGAAAGTAAACAAGAATCAGAAAAGCGTGCGGATCATTTATTAGCGGCATTTGGATTAGGAGAAAGAAAAAATCATTATCCAAATCAACTATCTGGTGGGGAAAAACAAAGGGTAGCAATTGCTCGTGCGTTCATGAACAACCCAGATTTAATATTAGCGGATGAGCCAACGGCAAGCTTAGACTCAAAACGCGCACGTGAAGTTGTTGAAATGATGAAACGTGAAGTGAAAGAGAGCCAAAAAGCAGCAATTATGATTACACATGATGAAAGAATGCTTGATGTATGTGATCGTATATTGACGCTTCGAGATGGACAGTTAATATAAAAAAAGGAAAACCGTACATGTATGTGCGGTTTTCCTTTTTTTAATGGATTTATTTAGAGAATAACGTTTTAATTTTATTACGAGTAAGTAATAAAATCCCGCCTAATACAGATAGCATTCCTAGAGCCATATTGTTTGATTGCTCGCTACCAGCGTTAGGAAGTTCTTTAGCGTTATTGTTTTTAGTACCATTATCTGCTTGCGTTTGTTTGGACTGTGATACTTCATTAATCTTGTTATCAACATTTTGCTTCGTTGTATGTAACTCAGCTAATTTGTCGTCAATTTTTTTCTCAGTATGCTTAAAGTCGTTGATTTTAATATCTAAGTCTTGTTTTTTCTTTGTTAAATCGTCTGAAACAGTTTGTTTCGATTGTTTAATTTCGTTAATTTTATTTAGTAAATCTTCTCTAGCCTTTTGTAATTCAGCTAGTTTGTTTTTTACATCTTGTTTAGCTAGTTCTAAGTTAGCGGAAAGACTGTCTAAATTGCCTTTAATTTTCTTAAGTTCCTCTAACGTGTTACCAGTATTCGGCTTGTTTTCTTTTAGTTCAGCGAGTTTGTCTTCAGCAGTTTGTTTCGCTTTCTTTAACTCAGCTAATTT
>NZ_JAKUEU010000078.1:0-23995 GCF_022663075.1 Bacillus cereus group sp. BfR-BA-01441 | reverse complement strand
GTTTTAGGAGTTTCCTTGTATGACAAGGAGGAATGTTATTGTCAATCTTTGTCGTTAAATCGATATCCTTTATTGAATCGTTGATATATTGCAAGTTGTGATAGATATATTTGAAAAATCGTTGATATATTGCAAGTTGTGATAGATATATTCGAAAAACCGTTAATATAATTTCATTTACCGATATCTATATATGGTTCACCGAAAACAAACAGGGATGTCACTCAGTTAAAAAAGTGACATCCCTGTTTTTAATTCTCTGCAGAATAAATAATATCTAAATTCCCATTTTGATCGGTTTTGAAAATTGGGGCAATTTGCTCTTCTTGCTCTTCGACTGAAACAAGTTTTCGAGCACGATCCATAATTCGAACAAGCATCGCGTAATCTTCTTCGATTGCTTGTTGTTTTTTTGTGAGTACCGCTAATTTCGTTTCAAGTTCATGATTCGTTTTTTGCAGAGAAGTGAGCTGAGCTTGTAATACATCATTTTCCGTTTGCAACTTTGCGAGTGAAGGGTTATTATGCTCCAAGTTTTGCAAAAATGAGATGACATTTTGCATCGTAAGATCTTGTTTACTTGGCGTAATATCTTCTGAAAAATCGGCGTCAATTACGAGTTGTTTCGTTTTCGTGAACCGATCTTTTTCTATATTAGCTTCAGAACGTTTTAATTCTTTACGTTGTTTTTTTGCAAGCTGCACCGCATCTTCGTAATTCGGTCTTACTTCAGCATTCCATCTAAAGCCGCAAGCTGCTGAAGTCCGGTTCAACGCATCGCCAACTTCATCAAATGCTTTTATTTGTGTACTTCCGCTGCGAATATGTCGTAAAACAGTTTCTGCTAAAAGGAGATCATCTTCTTTTGTCCATGCATCTTGACATGTTTTCATAAGCGAAGCCTCCATAATGGTGACGTTTTCGTTTATGTTACCCTTTATTTTTCGTTTTATTCGAAGTTTGTAATCTTTCATAAACAGTAGAAAGTGCTTGCTCAAATTTTCCTGTCGTTTTCGGTTTATAATATTGCTTGCTTTTTATTTTATCAGGTAAGTATTGTTGCCTTACCCAGCCGTTTGGATGGTCGTGCGGATATAAATATCCAATGCCTCTTCCAAGTGATTCTGCGCCTTTGTAATGACTATCTTTTAAATGGCTTGGAATGTCACCTGTTTGGCCGTTGCGTAAATCGTGTAATGCAGCATCAAGTGCTTTATAAGCTGAATTTGATTTTGGTGATAAGCATAGCTCGATAACGGCATTTGCAAGTGGGATGCGTGCTTCTGGGAATCCAACTCGTTCAGCTGATTCAATTGCAGCTAGTGTACGTGGTCCAGCTTGTGGGCTAGCAAGTCCAATATCTTCATAAGCCATAATAAGAAGGCGTCTGCCAATGCTTTGTAAATCACCTGCTTCAATAAGGCGTGCTAAATAATGGAGTGCTGCATTTACATCACTTCCGCGCACTGATTTTTGGAATGCTGATAATACGTCATAATGAGCATCGCCGCCTTTATCGTGGACGAAGCTCTTCTTTTGTAAGCATTCTTCTGCAATCTCGAGTGTGATTTCAGCCGCTTGATCGTCTGTAGTAAAGCTAGATAATACAGCAAGCTCAAGTGCGTTATAAGCGGAACGCATATCACCACCAGAGGCATTTGCAAAGTGATGTAGTGCTTCATCTGTTACCGTTACTGCATATTCTCCAAGCCCTTTTTCTTTATCTTCTAAAGCTCTTTTTAACCCAATTAAAATATCTTCTTCTGTTAGTGCGTGTAATTCGAAAATTTGACACCTGCTTCGAATAGCGGAGTTTATTGCATGGAATGGATTACTTGTCGTAGCACCAATTAAAGTAAGAAGTCCGCTTTCTAAGTGAGGTAATAGAAAGTCTTGCTTTGCTTTATCTAGACGGTGAACTTCATCTAAAATTAAAACGAGATGTCGATGCATCTTCGCTTCTTGTACGACAACTTCCATATCTTTTTTATTGTGAGTAACAGCGTTCAATAGACGAAACGGGGTACCGGTACTTCCTGCAATTGCACTGGCAATGGATGTTTTTCCTGTACCTGGAGGACCGTATAAAATCATAGATTGAAAATGATTGGCTTGGACCATTCGCCATAAAATCTTTCCTTCACCAACTAAATGTTGTTGCCCAATAATTTCTTGAATATTTGTAGGGCGCATTCGATGTGCGAGTGGTTGTTTCATTTGGACCGTCTCCCTTAATATATAATCTCGTTCTATCGTATCATTTTTTTCTACGGAATTTGAAATAGGATGCTGTTTTATGGGGAAAATGAAGATTAATATTTTCATTTTTCTTTCAATTGTAATAATTTCCGAGTTTTTCAATGTGATTTTATGTTATCATTTTGATACACAAGTTGAAATTTCTTATAATACTATATTATGCTATAATTTCATAGGATTTTAAATTGTGTTCTTTTTATAAATAAGATATAACCAATAGAAGTGAAAATTTGAAAAGAGGTGCAAAATAGATGAAGATTTCAACAAAAGGCCGCTATGGCTTAACAATTATGATTGATCTTGCAAAAAAGTTTGGTGAAGGTCCGATTTCATTAAAATCAATTGCGCAGGCGCATGACTTATCCGAGCATTACTTAGAGCAATTAATTTCACCACTTCGTAACGCTCGTCTTGTAAAGAGTACGCGCGGGGCATACGGCGGATATGTATTATCTGATCAACCGGCTAACATTACAGCTGGGGATGTAATCCGTGTATTAGAGGGACCGATTAGTGTTGTAGAAATGATAGAAGAAGAAGAGCCAGCACAGCGCCAGTTATGGATGCGTGTTCGTGATGCGGTGCAAGAAGTGTTAGATAGTACAACGTTAGAAGATTTAGTACGTTATGAGGAAGAAAATCACGGGGGCTATATGTTTTACATTTAATTCCTTGTGAAACGATTTGGAAAGAAGGAGATTTAATGGAACGCATTTACTTAGATCATGCTGCGACATCTCCGACTCACCCAGAAGTGGTCGAAAAGATGATTCCATATATGACAGAAATATTCGGGAACCCGTCTAGTATTCACTTTTATGGACGTCAAACTCGCCATGCAGTAGATGAGGCGAGACGAGTGTGTGCACGCAGCATTCATGCGAATCCGAATGAAATTATATTTACGAGCGGTGGTACAGAAGCTGATAATTTAGCGCTTATCGGTGTAGCACGTGCGAACCGTCATAAAGGTAACCACATAATAACGACGCAAATTGAACATCATGCGATTTTGCATACGTGCGAATTGTTAGAGCGTGAAGGGTTTGAAGTGACATATTTACCTGTCGATGAAACAGGGCTTATTCAAGTTTCTGACATACAAAAGGCATTAACAGAAGAGACGATTCTTGTATCTGTTATGTTTGGGAATAATGAAGTAGGGACAATGCAACCAATTGTGGAAATAGGAAAGTTGCTAAAAGATCATCAAGCTTATTTCCATACAGATGCGGTACAAGCTTACGGTTTAGTAGAAATTAATGTGAAAGAGTTTGGAATTGATTTATTATCAATTTCAGCTCATAAAATTAATGGGCCAAAAGGTGTAGGGTTCTTATACGCTGGTGCAAATGTGAAATTTGAACCGTTATTAATAGGCGGAGAGCAAGAAAGAAAACGCCGTGCTGGTACGGAAAATGTGCCTAGTATTGCTGGGCTTCAGCATGCAATTCTTATAGCTGAAAAAACTCGTGAGCAAAAAAATGCCCAATATGAAGAGTTTAAAGATATAATGGTATCTGTCTTCAAAAATGAAGGCATTACTTTCGAGGTAAACGGAAACTTAGAACATCGCTTACCGCATGTACTTAATGTAAGTTTTACAGGAATGAACATTGAACCATTTCTTGTGAACTTAGACCTTGCTGGCATTGCAGTATCAAGCGGTTCTGCTTGTACAGCTGGTTCGATTGATCCATCACATGTATTAGTAGCGATGTTTGGAAAAGACTCCGATCAAATACGTTCATCCGTACGCTTTAGTTTTGGACTTGGAAATACGAAAGAGCAAATTGAAAAAGCGGCGTACGAAACAGTGAAAATCGTGAAGCGATTAACACAAAATTAGCATGGGAGGTGACATGATGAACAAACTACCTCACGAAACACGCGTTGTCATCGGAATGTCCGGTGGCGTCGATTCATCTGTAGCAGCACTTTTATTAAAAGAGCAAGGTTATGATGTAATCGGAATTTTTATGAAAAACTGGGATGATACAGATGAGAATGGTGTCTGCACAGCAACAGAAGATTACAATGATGTAATTGAAGTGTGTAACCAAATTGGTATTCCGTATTATGCAGTAAACTTTGAAAAACAATACTGGGATAAAGTATTTACGTACTTCTTAGATGAGTATCGAGCTGGTCGTACACCAAACCCAGATGTAATGTGTAATAAAGAAATTAAATTTAAAGCATTTTTAGAGCATGCAATTGCGCTTGGTGCGGATTATGTGGCAACAGGCCATTATGCACGCGTTGCTTATATGGACGGCGAATATAAAATGCTTCGCGGCGTTGATGACAATAAAGATCAAACATATTTCTTAAATCAATTAAGCCAAGAGCAATTATCAAAAACAATGTTCCCGTTAGGTGAATTAAAGAAACCGCAAATTCGTGAAATGGCGAAAGAAGCTGGCTTAGCGACAGCGGCGAAAAAAGATAGTACAGGTATTTGCTTCATTGGTGAGCGTAACTTTAAAGATTTCTTAAGTAACTACTTACCGGCACAACCAGGTGTAATGCAAACATTATCTGGTGAAGTGAAAGGGAAGCATGACGGTTTAATGTATTATACAATTGGACAACGTCATGGCCTTGGAATTGGTGGTAATGGTGATCCATGGTTTGCTGTTGGGAAAAATCTAAAAGAAAACATTTTATATGTTGATCAAGGATTCCATAACGAACTTCTATATGGTGATGAAGTTATTGCTACGAATGTAGGATGGGTAAGTAACAAAGAAAAAGAAACAGAATTTAAGTGCACGGCGAAATTCCGTTATCGTCAAGAAGACAATAAAGTAACGGTTCAAATCGTTGATGAAAATACAGTTCGTATTCTTTGTGATGAGCCAATTCGTGCAATTACACCAGGACAAGCAGTCGTTTTCTATGATGGAGATGAGTGCTTAGGCGGTGCTACAATTGATGAAGTATACCGTAGTGGTAAGAAATTGGATTATTTAGGATAAACGAGAAGCCTCTGCCGATTAGCGGTTAGAGGTTTCTTTTACATAAAGCGAATTTTCGTTCGCTTGGAAAATACATTCTTTGTTATAATTTGTTGTAGAGGTGAAGGACATGTCAAACAAACTTGAAACAGGTATTCAATATATGCAAGAAGGAAACTGGGAAGAAGCAGCTAAAAATTTTACAGAAGCAATCGAAGAAAATCCGAAAGATGCGCTTGGATACATTAATTTTGCAAATTTATTAGATGTATTAGGTGATAGCGAGCGAGCGATTTTATTTTATAAACGCGCACTAGAGTTAGATGATAAATCTGCAGCTGCCTATTATGGTTTAGGAAATGTATATTATGGCCAAGAGCAATTTACTGAGGCGAAAGCTGTATTTGAACAAGCAATGCAAGCTGGATTACAATCAGCTGATGTAACATTTATGTTAGGTATCACACATGTACAGCTTGGAAATGATCGTCTTGCACTACCATTCTTACAAAGAGCAACAGAATTAGATGAAAACGATGTAGAAGCTGTATTCCAGTGCGGACTTTGCTTCGCGCGATTAGAACATGTTCAAGAGGCGAAACCTTATTTTGAAAAGGTATTAGAAATGGATGAAGAGCATGCAGATGCGTATTACAATTTAGGTGTTGCGTACGTATTTGAGGAAAATAATGAGAAGGCTCTCGCTTTATTTAAGAAAGCAACTGAAATTCAGCCAGATCACTTTTTAGCGGGTAATGGCGTTCGTTTATTAGAGCAAGAAGCTGAATAAGATAAAAATATAGTTTAATGGGTAGTTATCCCTCATCTAAAAAGGTGGGGGATGTACTGCTCATTAAAGTGAAAATATCGGAAAGGAGAGGAAAGATGGGAAATCAACATGCAATGGATTTGTTTGAGGAAGAGAAAAAGTTTATAAAAGCGCAAGTTCTTCATACCATTTTCCACAACGAAGAAAACCTCTATTCCGTTGTCAGTATGAAAGTCATTGAAACGAATGAAACGTATGACGAAAAGAAAGTAATGATAAACGGTCATTTTCCCCGCATGCATGAAGATGAAGTGTTTACATTGACTGGTCATTTTAAGGACCATCCAAAGTATGGAAAACAATATATGGTTGAAACATTTAAAAAAGAATTGCCGCAAACAAAAGCAGGTATGGTGCAATATTTAGCGAGTGATTTATTTAAAGGGATAGGAAAGCGTACAGCTGAAAAAATTGTGGACCATCTCGGAGAACATGCTATTTCTAAAATTATGGATGACCCTGAGGCATTAAATGGTGTTGTTAATAAACAAAAGGCTCAGGAAATATATGAGACAATTGTTGAACATCAAGGATTAGAGAAAGTAATGAGCTTTTTAAATGGCTACGGTTTTGGAACGAAACTTTCTATTAAGATTTACCAGCAATATAAAGAGATGACATTAGAAGTGATTCGTAATAATCCGTATCAACTTATTGAAGAAGTGGACGGGATTGGTTTTGGAAGAGCGGATGATATAGGGCGTGCGTTAGGGATATCGGGTAATCATGACGACCGTGTACGAGCGGGATGTTTTTACACATTAGAGAATGTCTCATTACAACTTGGTCATGTTTATATGAGGAAAGATCAACTTGTAAGAGAAACGATGTCACTTTTAAACAATCAAGAAGGAAGAGTGACTGAGGAAGATATTATAGGTTGTATTGAAACGATGCAAAGTGAAGGGAAAGTCATCATAGAAGAAGAACGAGTGTATTTAGCGACGTTATTCTACTCTGAAAAAGGTGTTGTAAAGTCTATTCGCAGGCTTATGAATCAAGAAGAAACACCTTCATTTCCAGAAGCGGAAGTGTTAAAAACGTTAGGTGAAATTGAAGAACAACTGAACGTACAATATGCACCGTTTCAGCAAGAAGCAATTCAAACGGCACTTCATAAACCGATGATGTTATTAACAGGTGGACCAGGAACAGGGAAAACAACAGTTATTAAAGGGATTGTTGAAATGTATGCGTCACTTCACGGATTATCGTTAAATCCGAATGAATACAGTGATGATAATCCATTTCCAATACTATTAACAGCTCCAACAGGAAGAGCAGCGAAGCGGATGAGTGAATCGACAGGACTTCCAGCTTGCACAATTCACCGTTTACTTGGTTGGACGCCAGAAGGATCTTTCCAGCGTAATGAAACGGATCCTGTCCAAGGTAAGCTCCTTATTATCGATGAATTTTCAATGGTTGATATTTGGCTTGCAAATCAGCTATTTAAGTCGTTGCCGACGAATATTCAAGTTATCGTTGTAGGTGATGAAGATCAGTTGCCATCTGTAGGACCTGGACAAGTATTAAAAGATTTATTAAATGCAGGCGCAGTTCCGACAGTGAAGCTTACTGAAATTTATCGTCAAGCGGAAGGCTCATCAGTGATTCAACTTGCCCATGCGATAAAAAATGGAACTCTACCACCAGATTTAGCGCAAAACAAAAAAGATCGTTCGTTTATCAGCTGTACAGGGGCTCAAATTGTTGAGGTTGTGAAAAAAGTTTGCGAAAATGCTAAAACAAAAGGCTTTAGTGCAAGGGATGTTCAAGTATTAGCACCGATGTACCGCGGGCCTGCTGGTATTAATGTATTAAACGAAGCGCTGCAACAAGTATTTAATCCGAAGAGGGAAAAGAGTAAAGAAATTGCTTACGGTGATGTTGTGTACCGAAGAGGTGATAAAGTACTGCAACTCGTGAATCAGCCGGAGAGCCAAGTGTTTAATGGTGATATTGGGGAAATTGTTTCGGTGTTTTATGCAAAAGAAAACGTTGAGCAACAAGATATGATTATCGTTTCATTTGATGGAATTGAGGTAACGTATACGAAGCCCGATTTAAATCAAATTACGCATGCATATTGTTGTTCCATTCATAAATCACAAGGTAGTGAATTTCCGATTGTTATTATGCCAATCGTGAAAAGTTACAACCGTATGTTACGTCGTAATTTAATTTACACGGGTATTACAAGAAGTAAGAAGTTCCTTATTATTTGCGGGGAGGAAGCAGCTTTCCAATCTGGTGTAAATCGCCTTGATGATGCAATGCGTCAAACAACTTTAGCTAGTCGCTTGCAAGAATCACAAGGAGAAGTACAGATGGTCACAGTTAATGGCGAGGAAATGGACGTGGAAAACATTTCACCGTATGATTTCATGTAACAAGGTGAAATTATATAGTGAAACTTTCAAACGCATAGCGTTGAAAGGCTCCAGTAATGTATAAATGAATGCAGTTTGGACATAATGGCGAATAGAATCTGGGAGACTGTAAGGAGATGAAAGCCATATGTTCATTTGTCCAAATTGCAAAGGGAAAGACATTGGAAAAATAGGTGTCAACCAATTTTATTGCTGGAATTGTTATATCGAATTATCGGTTTCAAAGGGGAAAATCCATACACATCAAGTTGAGGAAGACGGTTCATTAAGCTCTCTTGATGATTTATTTGATGAGAATGAAAGAACGATCGGATAACGAAAAGGGGGATTTACTTTGAATCTACGCAATTCATTAATCGCATTAGGTGTTGGAGCTGCAGCATATCAATATGCTCGTAAACAAGATGTATTTTCAAAACGCAATATGAAAAAAGCACGTAAGATGATTAAGTCTTACTTATAATCATTTCGATAAATTGAAAAACTCCCTTGTAGACAAGGGAGTTTTTTTATGCACCCATATGCAAATAAAAAAGTCCGATCTCTGAGAAAAGATAAGATAGACCGTAGCAGCCAACGCCAAGTATTCCATACTGCCATAATTGCTTCGCTTTTTCTTTACGTGAGGAATGAATAAAGAACCCCTTCCAAATACCGAACCCGATACAAATCCATTCAAGAATCATAAAAAGTGCTGATAATCCAAGCATAAACAAAACCATAATTAGCCCTCCTGATTATATTAATTCATGCTGTATTCTCAGGGGTGGTTGTCCTTGTTATGTTATTTATATGTACGTCTTTAAAAAACAGTATGGTCCGTATGAAAAGATTTTAAAAGTTTCGCACATAACCTACCCCATTTATTTTCAAAATAAAGGTGGAGGAGGTTTTTCATGTGAAGAATCTTAAAATCATTTGGATATATCGTTTAGGATTATTGTTACTTGTTTTTCTTTGTCTGCTCGTCTTTTTAAAAATTAAGCCGCTATGGGCACCGATTATTTTTGTATTTAAAGTAGCAATCACGCCGTTTCTTATCGCGTGTTTTATTGCCTATTTATTGCACCCTTTAATTGAAAAAATTCATAAGGAAGGGATGCCCCGTACACTTGCCATTTTGCTCATTTATATCCTTTTCTTTGGCGGAATTGGTTATGGGATTTATAAAGGAACACCAGTCGTTATTAAACAGTTACAAGAGATTAATGAACAATTTCCCCAGTTTACAAAGATGTACGATTCGTGGATGGATGGCGTTACAGAACAAACAGCGAATTTCCCTTCGTTCATTCATGAAAAGGTGAAACAACTTTTTGTGGGTGTGGAAACGAAGATTCAAGCGCTTTTAAATAAAGTGATGAGTACAGCTCGTGGTGTACTCGATTCATTGCTCATTATTTTCTTAATACCGTTCATTGTATTTTACATATTAAAAGATTATGGTGAGTTTTATCATATCTTTTGGAAACTAGTCCCAAGTAAATGGCGAGGTACGGGGCAAATGCTTGCGAAAGAAATTGATAAGTCACTTGGAAGCTATATTCGAGGACAGTTATTTGTTTGTTTAGTATTAGGGGGAGTATCAGCTCTTTCTTTTTGGTTTATCGGTATGAAATATCCATTATTGCTTGGCATTATTATTGGGGTAACGGATATAATCCCATACTTCGGTCCTATTTTAGGAGCGATCCCGACGTTAATGATTGCAGCAACAGTATCAACGAGTTTACTTATTAAGGCGGGGATCACGATTGCGATTTTGCAATTTGTGGAGAGTAACATTTTATCGCCTTACATCGTTGGTAAGTCACTTCGTATGCATCCCGTTATTATTATGCTTGCCTTACTAGTTGGGGGAGAGGTAGCTGGGATTGTAGGATTGCTAATATCGGTTCCGATTTTAGCAGTTATTCGCACTGTCATTGTTCATGTGAGACCGCTCTTGAAAAAAGAAGATGTGTAAGTATAGAAGCCCTCTATGTAAGAAATAGAGGGCTAATCATATATTTATTTAGAAAGTTGCTCGTGTATTTTTTGAATGAGGGAGCTCACATCATTTGTTTGAATATGTTTTATTTTTTTCCATTCGTTATCATACATAAATATAATTTGATTGTTGAAAAGACGCTTTTGTTCTTTTAGATTAGAAATTTTTGCGAAAGAGTACTCTTCAAATATTGGATCCTTACTTACATCTGGCCCATAAAAGAATAGTCTTTTGCTCGTTAAAATTAGCAATCCTGGCCTTGCGACGGAACGATAAATAAATATGTCTAATGAACATGCTGCGTAAAATAATATCGTTTCGTCAGTCGCTAATATGTTTTTAGCTTTGCTAAGTAAGGTTGTCATTGTGATCGCTCCTTTATTTTATTAACAATAATTTAATTATAGCAAAAAAAGTAATATTTAGAAATTTTTATAAATCATTCTTATAAGGAGATTCCGATTTGTTAATAAACGCATAATATATGAAAAGGCTGTTAAGAATGAATAGTAGAATACCTATGATTAATAAGCAATTAATACAATATAAATGATTATCTACATTGACAAACTTAAGAGAATTCTATTATATTTAGTCATATAATACATTAAATCAATGACGGAACAAGTACGTTACAGTCCATTTATAGAGAGAAGCTTCCATATGGCTGAAAGAAGCTTTAAATGAAGGGTAACAGAAAGCTAATCCTGAGAGCAGCTAATCACTGCCGTCTTGCCACGTTACGGCACCATGAGGTGATGAATTGATTGTTATTGTAATCAATTCATAATTAGGGTGGTATCGCGAGTTAACTCTCGTCCCTTTTATAGGGACGGGAGTTTTTTATATTTAAGGAGGAAAATACAATGAAACAACTAACAGGCGCACAAATTCGTCAAATGTTTTTAGACTTTTTCCAAGAAAAAGGACATGCAGTAGAACCTAGTGCATCACTAGTTCCACATGAAGATCCATCTCTTCTGTGGATTAATAGTGGTGTAGCTACATTAAAAAAATATTTTGATGGACGTGTAATCCCACAAAATCCACGTATTACAAATGCTCAAAAATCAATTCGTACAAACGATATTGAAAACGTAGGGAAAACAGCTCGTCACCATACATTCTTTGAAATGTTAGGAAACTTCTCAATTGGTGATTACTTCAAAGAAGAAGCAATTACATGGGCTTGGGAATTCTTAACGAGCGACAAATGGATCGGATTCGATAAAGAATTACTATCAGTTACAATCCATCCAGAAGATGAAGAAGCATTCACAATTTGGAATGAGAAAATGGGCGTTCCAAAAGAGCGTATTATCCGCTTAGAAGAAAACTTCTGGGATATCGGTGAAGGGCCAAGTGGACCGAATACAGAGATTTTCTATGACCGCGGAGAAGCTTACGGTAATGACTTTAGTGACCCAGAATTATATCCAGGCGGAGAAAACGAGCGTTACTTAGAAGTATGGAACCTTGTATTCTCTCAATTTAACCATAATCCAGACGGTTCATATACACCACTTCCTAAGAAAAACATTGATACAGGGATGGGTCTAGAGCGTATGACATCTATCGTTCAAGATGTACCTACGAACTTTGATACAGACCTATTCATGCCGATGATTGGTGCAACAGAAACAATTTCTGGTGAAAAATATCGTAATGGCGATTTAGAAAAAGATATGGCATTCAAAGTAATTGCTGACCATATCCGTACAGTAACATTCGCTGTTGGTGACGGTGCTCTTCCATCTAACGAAGGCCGTGGTTATGTATTACGTCGTTTATTACGCCGCGCTGTTCGTTATTCGAAGAAATTAAACATCAACCGTCCATTTATGTTTGAATTAGTACCGGTTGTTGGAGAAGTAATGAAAGACTTCTATCCAGAAGTACTTGAAAAGAAAGATTTCATTGCGAAAGTTGTGAAGAACGAAGAAGAGCGTTTCCATGAAACACTTCATGATGGTGAAGCGATTTTAGCTGAAGTAATTGCAAAAGCAAAAGAAGAAAAAACAACTGTTATTTCTGGAGTAGATGCGTTCCGTCTATATGACACATACGGTTTCCCAATTGAATTAACAGAAGAATATGCAGAAGAAGCTGGCATGACAGTTGATCATGAAGGTTTTGAAAATGAAATGGAAAAACAACGTGAGCGTGCACGTGCTGCTCGTCAAGACGTTGATTCTATGCAAGTTCAAGGTGGTGTCCTTGGAGAAATTAAAGTAGCGAGCGAATTCGTTGGTTACGGTACAGTTGCAACAGAAAGTAACGTTGTTGCACTTGTGAAAAACGGCGAATACACAGACAGCTTACAAGCTGGTGAAGAAGGACAGTTAATTCTTGATGTAACACCATTCTATGCTGAGAGTGGTGGACAAATTGCAGACCGTGGTTACCTTCTTGCAGATGGTGTGAAAGTTCTTGTAAAAGACGTACAAAAAGCACCAAACGGCCAAAACTTGCATAAAGTTGTTGTTGAAGAAGGTACATTAACGAAAGATGCGGCTGTAAAAGCTATTATCGATACGAAAAACCGTAGTAGCGTTGTAAAAAATCATACAGCAACTCACTTACTACACCAAGCATTAAAAGACGTACTTGGAACACACGTTAACCAAGCAGGTTCTCTTGTAACTTCTGAACGTCTACGTTTTGACTTCTCTCACTTCGGTCAAGTACAAGCTGACGAATTAGAAAAAATTGAGCGTATGGTAAACGAAAAAATTTGGGAAAGTATTGATGTTGAGATTTCTCAAAAAGCAATCGAAGAAGCGAAAGAAATGGGCGCAATGGCATTATTCGGTGAAAAATACGGAGATGTTGTACGCGTTGTACAAGTTGGCGATTACAGCTTAGAGCTTTGTGGTGGTTGTCACGTTGATAATACAGCTTCTATCGGTATTTTCAAAATCGTTGCTGAGTCTGGTATTGGTGCAGGAACTCGTCGTATTGAAGCAGTAACTGGTAAGTCTGCATACGAATTAATGAACGATCAAGTAGGTTTATTAAAAGAAGCAGCAGGAAAAATGAAAACAAATCCGAAAGATATTTTAACAAGAGTTGATGGTCTATTTGCTGAAGTGAAACAACTGCAAAAAGAAAATGAATCTCTTGCTGCGAAATTAAGCAATATCGAAGCTGGAAACTTAACTGATTCTGTAATGACAGTTGATGGTGTGAATGTATTAGCAGCGAAAGTAAATGTTGCAGATATGAACAACTTACGTACGATGATGGATGATCTGAAAAATAAATTAGAGTCAGCAGTTGTTGTATTAGCGTCTGTTAATGACGATAAAGTAAACATCCTAGCAGGTGTAACGAAAGACTTAATTAGCCAAGGTTACCATGCTGGTAAACTTGTGAAAGAAGTAGCTTCTCGTTGCGGCGGTGGCGGTGGTGGCCGTCCTGATATGGCACAAGCAGGCGGTAAAAACCCAGCTCAAGTCGAAGAAGCTTTAGCATTTGTACAAGAGTACGTTAAATCTGTTTCAAAATAAAGAGATAGTAGTGTACAATGGTAGGGAGAGGAGAAGTTCTTCTCCCTATACTTACTATATAAGTGAGGTGCTTGAAATGGACGGTTTTGATAAAACAATGAAGTTTAGCATTCAAGATGAAAAACAGAGTGTCCATGTAAATGATGTACTTTTAACTGTGTATGATGCACTTCAAGAAAAAGGCTATAATCCGATTAACCAAATCGTCGGTTATTTATTAAGTGGAGACCCAGCATACATACCTCGCCATAAAGATGCACGTAGCATCATTCGCAAGCTTGAACGTGATGAGTTAATTGAAGAGCTTGTGAAGTCTTACTTGAAACATCATCGTGAGGAGTAGTTTATGCGGATATTAGGTTTAGATGTAGGTACAAAAACAGTCGGAGTTGCAATTAGCGACGAGATGGGCTGGACAGCACAAGGATTAGAAACAATTAAGATTAACGAAGAACGAGGTCACTTTGGTTTTGATCGTATTTCTGAGTTAGTAAAGCAGTACAATGTGGACAAAATAGTAGTAGGTTTACCTAAAAATATGAATGGTACAATTGGCCCACGTGGTGAAGCGTGCCAACAATTTGCAGAAAACCTACGAGAGCTGTTACAATTAGACGTTGTAATGTGGGACGAGCGTTTGTCAACAATGGCAGCGGAACGTCTACTCATTTCAGCTGATGTAAGTCGTAAGAAGCGAAAACAAGTAATCGATAAGATGGCTGCAGTCGTAATCTTACAAGGATTTTTAGATAGAAAATAAGAGGTGACCAAAATGGAAGAACGTCAAATTACAATTGTAGACGAAAAAGGTAACGAACATTTATGTGAAATTATTTTCACTTTTGATGCTGACAAATTTGGTAAAAAATCATACGTAATCTTCTCTCCAATCGGTGAAGTAGATGAAGATGGAGACCCAATTTATGATGCAATGGCTTATGAGCAAAATGAAGAAGAGGGCGGAGTTTTACTTCCAATCGAATCAGAAGAAGAGTGGGAAATGGTACAAGAAACGTTTAACACTATTGCTGATGAGCAAGAAGCTGAATAATAAGTACTGAAAAGATGGACGACATACAGTCCATCTTTTTTTGTATTTATATGTAAAATGAAAGATTTTTTGTCGAAACTGTGTAAGTCTTTGTAGTATAATGAGACGGATTGTAGAAAAATAAAGTATCAATTAAAAAAGATAAGTGAATTTGTTGCGTTTTTACATCGTGCTGTATAGAAAGGTGTACATACGGTCTACAATTAAGTAAGGAGGAAATGTTTTGATAGAGAATCAAGTGAAAAAGAAGCGTAGACGCATCTTTTTATTTTCGATTATTGCACTGCTTTTAGTTTGTGGTTCAGTCTATGCGTATATTTCATCCGCATTAGGACCAGTTGATAGCGGGAATAAAAAAGAGATTGAAGTAGAAATTCCGAAAGGATCATCTACAAGTAAAATTGGAGAAATTTTAGAAGAAAAAGGCGCTGTAAAAAACGGTACAGTTTTTAGTTTTTATACAAAGGCTAAATCGAAAAGTTTACAAGCAGGTACATATTTATTAAATCCTTCAATGAATGCTGAAGATGTGATCGAACAAATGTCATCTGGCAACGTGCATCGTCCAGCTCTTTATAAAGTGACGATTAAAGAAGGGGCGCAAGTAACTGAAATTGCAGAAACGATTGCGACAGAACTAAAGTGGAATAAAGATGATGTTACGCGTCAATTAAACGATAAAGCATTTATTCAAAAAATGCAGCAAAAGTATCCGAAGTTATTAACAGATAAAATCTTTGATAGTAATATTAAATACCCATTAGAAGGTTATTTATATCCTGCAACGTATTCGTTTTATAAGAAAGATACGACGTTAGAAGAAATTGTAATTCCAATGCTTGAGAAAACAAATGCAATCATTGTTCAAAATGAGGCGAAAATGAAAGCGAAGAATTGGGATGTTCATCAGCTTTTAACATTATCTTCACTTATTGAAGAAGAGGCAACTGGTTTTACAGATCGTCAAAAGATCTCTAGTGTCTTTTATAATCGTTTAACAAAAGGTATGCCACTTCAAACGGATCCAACGGTATTATATGCACTTGGAAAGCATAAACAACGTGTATTATACGAAGATTTAAAGGTCAACTCACCGTATAATACGTATGTTGTAAAAGGATTGCCGGTAGGGCCGATCGCAAACTCTGGTAAACATTCAGTGGAAGCTGCGTTAGAACCTGCGCAAACAGATTATTATTATTTCTTAGCTGCACCAAGTGGTGAAGTGTATTATGCGAAAACATTAGAAGAGCATAATGCATTAAAGCAAAAATACATTACGAAAAAACAGTGAAATGGGGAGGGATAGCGAAAAAAGTCGCACATCCCTCTTTTTTGTGGTAAAATATATCGGGTTAAAAACTGGCAGAAGAATCGTTTTTAATATCAAAACGGGACGTACAAGCTAAGGGTAAAGCTGGCTTGTATTTTTATTGCATTCTATGTGTGAAAAGACGTCATAGAGGCACTTCTCCATGTAAATAAGGAGGACCATTTATGGAGGATGCAGTTAACGAGTACCTATTATCATTTATTGATCCGAAAGATAAATTAATTCTTGAAATGGAAGAATATGCAACAGAAAATCATGTGCCGATTATGGATCGACTGGGAATGGAATTTATGCTGCAATTTTTACGTTTAATTGGACCGAAAAGCATTTTAGAACTTGGAACAGCAATCGGTTATTCTAGTATTCGTATGATGCAAGCTATTCCAAATTCACGTATTGTGACAGTTGAGCGCAATCGTGAGCGATATGAAAAAGCACTTGAATATATAGAACGTTCCCCAGTAACAGATCGTATTTCAGTTATTTACGGTGATGCGTTAGAGACAGGTGAACAAGTAAAAGAACACGGGACATTTGACGTTATTTTTATTGATGCAGCAAAAGGACAGTATCGTCGCTTTTTTGACTTATATGAACCGTTATTAAATCCTGGTGGAGTAATTATTTCAGATAATGTTATGTACCACGGTCTTGTAACGACAAAAGAGAAAATTGAAAACAGACGTACACGTGGTTTAATCCGTCGTATTAAGACGTACAATGAGTGGCTTATGAATCATGAAGGATATGATACAACGATTTTCCCAATTGGTGATGGAGTAGCTGTTAGTAAAAAGAGAGGGTGACCAAGGTATGAAGAAACCTGAATTGTTAGTAACGCCAAGAGCGGTGGCGGATATCGAACCTCTTGCGAAAGCAGGAGCAGATGCGGTAATGATCGGTGAGCAAAAGTTTGGTTTACGTTTAGCAGGGGAGTTTTCACGTGAAGATGTAAAACAAACTGTGAAGATTGCACATGAAAATGGTGTGAAAGTATACGTAGCCATGAACGCTATGTTCCACAACGATAAAGTAGAAGAATTAACAGATTACGTTTCATTTTTAAACGAAGTAAATGTAGATGCAATTGTTTTCGGAGATCCAGCGGTATTAATGGCTGTTCGCGAAGTAGCACCAAATATGCAGTTGCACTGGAATACAGAAACGACAGCAACAAACTGGTTCACTTGTAACTACTGGGGACAAAGAGGAGCGAAGCGCGCTGTATTAGCTCGTGAGCTGAGCTTAGATGAAATTGTTGATTTAAAAGAAAATGCTGAAGTGGAACTAGAAGTACAAATTCACGGTATGACTTGTATGTTCCAATCGAAGCGTTCATTAGTAGGAAACTACTTTGAGTATCAAGGACGTAATCTTGACATTGAAAAGAAAAAATATGAAGAGAATATGTTCTTATATGACCCAGAGCGTAACAATAAATATCCAATTTATGAAGATGAAAATGGTACTCACATTATGAGTCCGAACGATATTTGTTTCATCGATGAATTAGAGGAACTAATCGAAGCTGAAGTTGATAGCTTAAAAATCGACGGTGTACTAAAAAGCTCTGAATACATTATTGAAGTAACGAAGAAATATCGTCAAGCGATTGATTTATGCGTAGAAGATCGTGATGCATATTATGACGTGAAAGATGATCTATATAAAGAAATAGAAGAAATGCAACCAGTAAATCGTCCGTTAGATACAGGATTCTTCTTTAAAGAAACGGTTTACTAAACGAGGAGGGTGTAGGAAATGACTGTACAAGAAATTTCACGAGTGATCGATGGCAAACGTGTTATTGTGAAGAAACCTGAACTGTTAATCCCTGCGGGTAACTTAGAAAAATTAAAAGTAGCTATCCATTACGGGGCAGATGCTGTATATTTAGGTGGACAAGAATTTGGTCTTCGTTCGAATGCAGGTAACTTTACGCTAGAAGAAATGGCAGAAGGCGTTGAGTTTGCAAAGAAGTATGGAGCAAAAATATACGTAACAACAAATATCTTTGCACATAATGAAAATATGGACGGGCTAGAGGAATATTTAAAAGGGATTGAAAAAGCTGGCGTAACGGGAATTATCGTTGCTGATCCGCTTATCATTGAGACTTGTAAACGCGTAGCGCCTTCTGTTGAGGTGCATTTAAGCACACAGCAATCACTATCCAACTGGAAAGCAGCACAGTATTGGAAAGAAGAAGGTTTACATCGTCTTGTATTAGCTCGTGAAGCAAGCTATGAAGAAATGAAAGAAATTAAAGAAAAAGTGGATATTGAAATTGAAGCATTCGTACATGGTGCAATGTGTATCGCATATTCAGGAAGATGCACATTAAGTAACCATATGACAGCGCGTGATTCTAATCGTGGTGGTTGTTGCCAATCTTGCCGCTGGGATTATGATTTAGTTCAAACAGTATCACAACATAAAGATGCAAAAGAGCTTCCTCTATTCCAAGAAGGAGATGCTCACTTTGCGATGAGTCCAAAAGATTTAAATTTAATTTTATCAATTCCGAAAATGATTGAAATCGGAATCGATAGCTTAAAGGTAGAAGGACGTATGAAATCAATCCATTACGTAGCGACTGTAGCAACTGTATATCGTAAAGTAATTGATGCTTATTGTGCGGATCCAGATAACTTTGAGTTTAAACAAGAATGGTTAGATGAGCTTGATAAATGTGCAAATCGTGATACAGCTCCTGCATTCTTTGAAGGGGTTCCAGGACATCAAGAGCAAATGTTTGGAAATCATAGTAAGAAAACAACGTATGATTTTGCTGGTTTAGTGTTAGATTATAATGAAGAAACGGGCATCGTAACGATTGAGCAACGTAATCATTTCAAACCAGGACATGAAGTGGAGTTCTTTGGACCAGAAATAGAAAACTTTACGCAAACGGTGGAGAAAATTTGGGATGAGGATGGAAACGAATTAGATGCAGCGAGACATCCGTTGCAAATCGTGAAATTCAAAGTGGATCAACGAGTGTATGTGAATAATATGATGCGCAAAAGCATACTTCAATAAGAAAGAGTGATAGTCGAATGGGGACGAATAAGCCTGTTGTAATTGGAATTGCTGGTGGTTCGGGATCAGGTAAAACGAGTGTAACGAAAGCGATTTTTGACCATTTTAAAGGTCATTCTATTTTAATCTTAGAGCAAGATTATTATTACAAAGATCAAAGCCATTTACCAATGGAAGAGCGTTTAAAAACAAATTATGATCATCCGCTTGCGTTTGATAATGATCTGTTAATTGAACATTTGCAGCAGTTGCTTGCATATGAGCAAATTGATAAGCCTGTATATGACTATACATTGCATACGCGTTCAGAAGAAATTATTCCAGTTGAGCCGAAAGATGTAATTATTTTAGAAGGAATTCTTATTTTAGAAGACCCACGTCTTTGCGAGTTAATGGACATTAAATTATTCGTTGATACGGATGCTGACCTTCGTATTCTGCGTCGCATGCAGCGTGATATTAAAGAGCGCGGTCGTACGATGGATTCAGTTATTGATCAGTACGTAAATGTTGTACGTCCAATGCACAATCAATTTATTGAGCCTTCTAAGAAATTTGCGGATATTATTATCCCTGAAGGTGGACAAAACCACGTTGCAATTGATATTATGGTGACAAAAATTGCAACAATTCTTGAACAAAAAGTAAATTTGTAATAGCATAGTAAAAGATATACGGTAGGAAGGGATTTTTTCCCTTCCTATCGAATACAATGAAACATGCAACCTCATCTATATATAGGTGAGGGCATATTTATATCAACTTTCCATACATATCTTCTTTATATAAAGAAGAATTGGAAATACGGGGTTGTATGTGACAACTCCGCTAGTGCAAGGGTACTAGAAACCTCCGCTAACAATGGAAGCGGAGGAGTTTTCATATGGAACTCCTCTTTTTTTCGGGGGATTGGTATATAAAAGGAGTGGAAAATATGTCAACAGAAAAAACATACCCTATGACGCAAGAGGGTAAGCAAAAACTAGAGAACGAACTTGAGCAATTAAAAACAGTAAGACGTAAAGAAGTAGTAGAACGTATTAAAATCGCACGTAGCTTCGGGGACCTTTCTGAGAACTCTGAGTACGATGCAGCGAAAGATGAGCAAGCGTTCGTAGAAGGACGTATTACACAATTAGAAAATATGATTCGTAACGCAGTTATCATTAAAGATAATGGCGAAGTATCTACTGTTGTTACATTAGGTAAAACAGTAACATTTAAAGAATTACCAAATGGAGATGAAGAAGCGTACACAATCGTAGGTAGCGCGGAAGCTGACCCATTTGAAGGAAGAATTTCTAACGATTCTCCAATCGCAAAAAGCTTATTAGGTAAGCAAATTGGTGAGAAAGTAACAATCCAAACACCAGGCGGAGAAATGCAAGTAGAGATTGTCTCTGTAAAATAAAAAAAAGATTCTCCTATCGGGAGAATCTTTTTTTTTATCCCGCTATTTGCCAGGCAGTAAGACCACTATCTCAAACTTCAGCGGAAGTAAAGAAGTTAGGTGGGCGTCGGACTGCTCGTAAACGCCCGCTTGGTGAGGGCTAATTAAAGTTTCACTTTATCTGTAGAATAGAAAAAATTGTGTAAACCTTAGAGTGATTCGACAAAAAATGTCAAAAAAACATTTTAAACTTTGATATCATAATTGGAGAATATAGGTTTCAAAAGGGAAAAGGGGCTAATTATGAAACATAAAATCTTTACAGGATTGGTTTGTAGTATCTCTATATTAGGACTTGCTGCCTGCGGAACGAAAGAGGAAACTACATCATCAAAGGGAGAAAAAGTGAAGCAAGAAGAAAAACAGGATATTAAAGCAACTGAGAGTTCAAAAGCCATAGCAAATCCACGAGATAAAAAGGAATTCAATGATTTTGATGTAGCGTATCAATTAGCTATTGTGATGAAAATATTTCAAGATGTAACGATTAAGTACGATTATGCGATTGGGAATCCAGATTATTTATTGCGAGATTCGATGGATCAAAAAACAATAGATGATATGAAGAATATGTTACAAGAACAGGCGAAAAATAATGATAAAATTTTAAAAGATGAAGTGAATCAAGCATATACATATTTAAAACAATCGAAAGTAAGTAATAAAGATGACGTTCAAAAAATAATAGATGCACAAAATAATTATTTACATATTGTAGATAAGATGATTACTTGTATTGATTCTGTAACAGTTGAGAATGCAAAAGAAAAAAGAAATGAAATGGATAATTTCAGTAAGGACTATTTAAAAGTAGCGGCTAATGTAACAACTACTGTAATTGAAGTTGCTAAAAACACTGGAGTGAATGAAACTGAATTTAAATCGCTTCTTACGAAATTTTTAGAGAAGCCAAAAAAACAATAATAGCTTTATATAATATCTATTTTTGTCTTGGAGCTTGTATAAATAAAATAGTACCTCGTCTAAACTACAATAGACGAGGTGTTTTTTATGAAAATAAAACGGAGAATTACAATTGTTTTAATTTGTTTTATGAGCGTTATGTTTTTATTGCTTTGTCGTTTAATCCAAATTCAAATTATAGATACAGAATCATTTACTGATCGCAAAATAAATTTAATTGAAAAAAGTGTTACGCAACGCACACAATCCATTACAGTAGACGATGGACGTGGGCAGTTTATAGATCGTAATGGTAAAGAAATAGGTGAGGAAAAATATCCTGTTTTAATTATTTTTCCATTTTTACAAATAAAAAATGACATGTTAGAGAAAATCGCGCATATCATTGGTGTGTCGAGACAAGAGATTAGAAGACAAATGAAAAATAACAAAAATGCATTTACCCTACAAGGAGAAACTGCTCCATTTCGAGTGACACGAGAGCAGATGGAGAAGGTAAATGAATTACATGTATTAGGTATTGTAGCAGCTGAAGTGCGATTAAAACAAACTGGAGAGATAAGTCATTTAATTGGTGATGTAGGGGAGAACGAAAGGGAATTTCAAAAGCGATATGGAGAATTGAAAAAAATTTCAAAACAAACGCCGATAGGTATTTCAGGATTACAGCAATCATTTGATGAATTTCTATTGACTGATGGAGAGGCAAAAGTATTATATCAAGTAGATCGGCAAGGAGAACCAATTTTCGGAAAGCAAGCGAAATACACTTCACCAGGAAATCCATTTTATCCAGTTAGGATTCAAACTACTTTACATAAAGAGTTGCAGCAAAAAGCAGAAGAAGTGATTGAAGCAAACGAAATAAAGAAGGGGGGATTAGTATTACTTGATGTAAAGACAAATGAAATATTAGCGATGGTTAGTAAGCCGTCTTTACAAGTAAGGGATGAGAATTTATATAAAACTACACTTGAAAATCAAATGTTAACGCCACATTTTCCAGGCTCGGTTTTTAAAACAGTAGTTGCAGCTGCAGTCATTGATCAAAAAGTAAATTTGTTTAATCGGACATTTAACTGTAATAAAGATTTATATGGTGAAAACGACCCGCAAGTTAGGATGGGTACGCTTAACTTTAAAGAGAGCTTTGCTAGGAGCTGTAACAGGACATTTTCCGAGTTAGGTAACGAGCTATTACAAAAGGATAGGACGGTGTTAGAAACATACGTAGCAGCTCTAGGAGCAAATGAAAAGGTTGGATGGAAAGGTTCTGTATTTCATACACCTCATTTTGAGCAAATGTCAGAAGAGAAAGGCACTACTATTTGGGGGAATGAAGAAAATAAAAGTAATAAAAAAGCGGTAGAACAAACAGCGATTGGACAGAAAGATGTACGTATATCACCTCTAGCAATTGCCAATATGATGGCGACGATTGCGAGGAATGGAGAAAAGATGGAAGTGAAAGCTGTTGAAAAAATAGTATATAAAAATGGAGCGGATTTTTTTACATTTGAGAGCCATACGTTAAATGGAAAACAGCTTTCGTATGAAACAGTGAAAACATTACAAGAGTTATTAAGAGGCGTTGTAACAAGGGAGAAAGGAACAGGAACGGCATTCCGTTCGTTGCCACTAAGTGTCGCTGGAAAATCCGGGACAGCGCAAACGGGGAAAGGGACGAGGGTGAATCGCTGGTTTGCAGGTTATTTTCCGTATGAGAATCCAAGATATGCTTTAGTTGTTGTTGATCTAGAGACTGATAGCAAAGTGAATAAAGTTACACCTATTTTTAAAGATATGGTGGGAGCAATCTATCAATTGGAGAATGAAAAGTAATCTTGCAATTTATAGTGAAATGTCTTCATTTCATGAAAATATCATTGTAAATGTTCAACCTTTCTAGATTTAATGTTACAATAGCAATTAGGAAAAACTGCATGGAGGTTTGGAGAATGGCAGGAGGATCAAGATTCCAACAGAAACAACAAAAACGTCGTCAAAACGGTGTTTTAAATATTGCAATCGCTATTGTATTACTATTAGTAGCTATTGTAGCATATCAATTGTTCGTTCCTAGTACGAAAGAGCAAGCATCTTCTACTGATAAGAAAGTCTCTCAACAAACAACAAAGAATGAGAAAGCTGGAAAATCAGAAGATAAAGAATCTGCTAAGAAAAAAGAAAAAGAACAAGAGCAAGCAGAAGCTAAGAAAAAAGCTGAAGAAGAGAAGCTAAAGGCTGAAGAAGAA
>NZ_JAKUEU010000077.1:0-24255 GCF_022663075.1 Bacillus cereus group sp. BfR-BA-01441 | reverse complement strand
AGGTTCGAGTCCTTCATGGCTCACCATTTACAATTTAATGCGGGTGTAGTTTAGTGGTAAAACAAGAGCCTTCCAAGCTCTGGTCGAGAGTTCGATTCTCTTCACCCGCTTTTCAATTATGGGCCTATAGCTCAGCTGGTTAGAGCGCACGCCTGATAAGCGTGAGGTCGATGGTTCGAGTCCATTTAGGCCCACCATAATTGTTCCGCAGTAGCTCAGTGGTAGAGCTATCGGCTGTTAACCGATCGGTCGTAGGTTCGAGTCCTACCTGCGGAGCCATATTTATAGAGAAGTACCCAAGTGGCTCAAGGGGCTCCCCTGCTAAGGGAGTAGATCGCGAACGCGGTGCGAGGGTTCGAATCCCTTCTTCTCTGCCAGAACTGGCCCGTTGGTCAAGTGGTTAAGACACCGCCCTTTCACGGCGGTAACACGGGTTCGAATCCCGTACGGGTCATACTAAAAGAGATAGCATAATCTGCTATCTCTTTTTTGTTGTATAAAAATGGACTTTGGATAGTCTGCTTTTTTATGCAATAGAAGAAATATGAAGTATTCGCTGTTGCAGTTGGGTACATAGAGAGCCGTAAATACAATCATGTTAATTATTTGGACCTGTATGAATATGAAGGAATTAACTTCAACTTGAACTTTTACCCCAGCTGTATGGCTGTAGCCTCCTACACTTGGAGAAACCGATGAAAATGCATCTGGGAGCTACTGTGGAAAATAAATAATATATAGAAGAAGCTGCTTTCTCTCAATAGCTGTGATCTACTGAAGACAGCTTTTTTATGTTGTCAGTATTGTCGGTAAGTCGATATATTGCAAAAATCGCTGGTATAATTTCACTTACCGACAAAAACCACAAGAAAATCCCTTTCACAATCTAAAGAAAACGCCTCCATTGAAATGGATTCCACACCTATTCCAATAACTTTACACTCTATGTGAAAAAGTTCACAAATAGGTCATAATTTGTGAAGTAATTCACAATAATACGTGCTACAATATGAATGTAAAGAAGTTAAACAACATTAAATTAGTATTTTAATTAATTACTTAAACAATCATAAAAAAATATATGTGAACAATAGAGAGGGGAAATTACCATGAAAAAAGGTATCAATCGTGTAGTATTAGTAGGAACAGGAGCTGTAGGTTGTAGTTACGCTTACTCAATGATCAACCAAGGTGTAGCTGAAGAATTCGTATTAGTAGATGTTAATGAAGCAAAAGCAGAAGGGGAAGCAATGGACTTAAGCCATGCGGTACCATTCTCTCCATCACCAACAAAAGTTTGGAGCGGTAGCTATGCAGATTGTAAAGATGCAGATTTAGTAGTTATCACTGCTGGATTACCACAAAAGCCAGGTGAAACTCGTTTAGACTTAGTTGAGAAAAATACAAAGATCTTTAAACAAATCGTTCGCGGTATTATGGATAGCGGATTCGATGGAATCTTCTTAATCGCAACTAACCCAGTTGACATTTTAACTTACGTAACTTGGAAAGAATCTGGTTTACCAAAAGAGCGCGTAATTGGTTCTGGTACTACTTTAGACTCTGCTCGTTTCCGTTACATGTTAGGTGACTACTTAGATGTAGATCCACGTAACGTTCATGCTTACATCGTTGGTGAACACGGTGATACTGAACTTCCAGTATGGAGCCACGCTACTATCGGTGTACAAAAACTAGAAACAATCTTAGCTAACAACGAACAGTACAAACAAGAAGACTTAGATAAAATCTTCGAAAATGTACGTGATGCAGCTTACCATATCATCGAGCGTAAAGGTGCAACTTACTACGGAATCGGTATGTCACTACTTCGTGTAACTAAAGCAATCTTAAACAACGAGAACAGCGTATTAACTGTATCTGCATACCTTGAAGGCCAATACGGTGAGAAAGATGCTTACGTAGGTGTTCCAGCTGTAATTAACCGCGAAGGTGTACGTGAAATCGTAGAGCTTGAGTTAAATGAAGAAGAAAAAGCGAAGTTCGCTCATTCTGTAAAAGTATTAAAAGAAACAATGGCACCAGTACTATAATAATTGCTAAATCATTCAGGGGCGGGACACTGCTTCCTACCTCTGAATTCATATAATTTAATATAAATTCCTTTTCCGGTTTCCCTTGTATATCCCCAATATACCCCTTTTGCTGGATCAGGGTCGTTTATAGAAAAGAGCACCCTACTTTAAGTAGAGTGCTCTTTATTATTATTTTTTAGGCGTTAATCCTAATTTCTTTAAAATATCTGCCAGTGTACCGCTTTTTGATTTTTCAACAGGTGTTTGTGATTTAGATGCATCTGGACCTTTTTTCAAGAAGTTCTTTTCAACGAAGCGAATATCTTTTTCGTCGACAATACCATCTTTGTTAAGGTCGCCGTCTTTCACAGATAGTCCTTTTTTACTATAGTTGCTAGCGATAATTTCAGCATCTTTTATATCAATTACTTTATCGCCATTTACATCACCTGCAAGGTTTTCATCAAGGCGTGCATAATAATATTGGCCAAGTAGCTTGCCGTCTTTTTCAGTACCTAGTTTCGTAGTTAGGCGGCTTGTTAAATGCCCTGGTACTTCTACATATAAGTTGTAGTCGCGTTTATTAACAGGAAGTCCATTTAATTTGAAGTATCCGTATTTATCTAGTGAGCCTTCAAACTTATGACGGTAAGAATCAGTCGCATATACTTTTACGCCAAGCTTTGTATAATCTAACTTTTCATCTAAATATCCACGTTCATTTAAGAATGCACCAGGTTTAATATTTCCTTCTACTAGTGAGTTTAAGGACATTACTGAGAATGATTGATCTTGAAGGACACGCATTCTATTTGGCTCTGTTTCTCCTGGTTTCCAGTATACAAACACTGGTGACTCTAATTGAGCATTTGCTTCATAAAACTCATCATTTTCTACTTTGAAAGTTACATCAATGAACGGGAAATCACCATCTAATCCAGCGAAGTTTTTGTCATCGATAGCACCGCCAACTGTAACAGAGCCTGCTTCTAGCTTCGGTTCATTTACTTTTGCTGTTACCCCTTTTTCAGAAAGAAGTTTTTCAAAGGCAGGATTCAATTTCGCATTTGCAAATTTGAAGTTCTTCTCTAGGAAGTTTACATTAAATTGCCCAGCAACAAATTGTTTTACGTGTTTCGCGTTTAGTGTTACTGTGAACTCGTCATTTTTATATAATTCTTTTTTATCGTAACTAGTTTTTGCATATTGAGCACCTTGCGGGATAAACCAGTAGTTATTTACACCGTTTGGATAGTCAGGACCTGCAGTTGCATAATCGAAAATATATACGCCTGTGTTCATTGGACCTTCCGTTCTGAAGGAGTCAGGTGTAATGCCAACTTTAAAGTCGCCATTTGCATTAATCGGTAAAAACTTATGCAAGTATGGAGAATAGTCATAGTACATAACGCCATTCGCTTCTTGTGTAATGTTTAATCCTTTTCCTCTTAAGTAATCAACGTTTGAATCGTATACATTTCCTTTAATCCATAGTGCTTTTTTGCCATCTTCTACTGTATAATTTTCTTCATTTAACTCGTAAATACCAGGTTTTAATCCAGTTAATTTCACTTCTGGTGGTGTATTATCAATTACGATATAATCACCTTTCACACGTGCTTTTCCAGCTTTATCATAGCCAACAAACTCAATTGTGTAGTCTCCTTCTGGTAAGTTGATTTTCTCATCACCGATTGGTTTTGCAGGATCATTTGTAAAAGGATACACTTTTCCGTTAAAGAAGGATTCTAAGTAGTAATACACATCCGTTTTTAGGCCACTCGTGTTTAATGTTCCAATGAAGCCGAGTGCTTTATTTGTTTTCGAATCTTTCACGATAAGATCTAACGTTTCAAGTTCGCTATTTAATTGGAATGCCCCGTGAACATATGATTCACCATATGGATTAAACTTTGATGTATCAGTTGAAATTGCTTTTCTTGATAATATGGCATTTTCAATACCAGGCTCTGATACACGAATAGAGAATGGGATTTGATATGTTTCTTCTTTATTTTTTGTGTTCGTAATATGAATGTACCCTTCATATCGGCCTTGTTTCACACCGGCTGGAACATTAATTTTTGCTTCAATTTCACCTGTTTTGCCAGCATCAAGAGTAATTGTTTCTGGAGCAGAGATTTTTACACCGTTTGCGACAGCATCGTTAATAGTAGACGATGCTGGTGTATAAGAAATTTCTGTTTTAAATTCTTTTTTCTCTTGTTTATTATGATTAGTTACTTTTATATTTCGTTTTTGTTCAAGAGCTTCACCGTCTTTTTGATAAAACTTACCGAATGCAATAGATCCAGTTTCTTCGGGTACTTCAATTACTTCATCATTTACAACAGTTTGTGTCGTATCTAATACTTTAAAGCTTGTTTCTGTACGAACGGCGTTGTAAGCATCTACTCGCCCAGCTCCAACTTCATATACGGAATATTTTTCTTTTAAATCATTAGCTGTGTTCATAAGAGACGCTTTTACATCGAACGGAGAGTAGTCTGGGTGTTCTTGTAAAATTAGAGCAGCAACGCCAGCGATATGAGGAGAAGCCATAGATGTTCCTTGCATACGCTCATAGGAAACAGCGTAGTTTTCACCCTCTTGCGGGTCGTTAATATATTCAGGAACTGTTGAAAGGATAGCGACACCAGGCGCTGTAATATCAGGCTTAATATCATCATTTGCTGTAACAGGACCGCGTGAGCTAAAGTCTGCAAGATGATCGCCTTCTGTTTGAATGTAATTAATTTCATCGAGAGTTAAGGAGGTGCTACCTTGTTCGATTTGAGCTTTTAGTTTTTCACCGTCTTCTTTCGTTAGGCGGAATGCTGGAATGTATTTTGTACTTTCGCCAACGTAGAAAGGAATTTCTCCATCCACATTGTTATAAATAATAACGGCTTTTGCACCTGCTTGTTTTGCATTAGCAATCTTTTCATCAAATGACAGTGTACCGCGTGCAACGAGAGCGATTTTTCCTTTTACATCTTTTTTACTAAACTCGTCAGGCGTACCAATTCCTACAGATTCAATAGGTAAAGTTTGTCCCTTGAAATCTTCTATTTTATCAGTGAAGTTTTTGCCGAATAGAATTAGGTTAGGAAATTGTAATTGTCCAGCATGACCTGATAGTTTCGGTAAGGAAATAGAGCTATCACTTGCTCCAACCGTAATTGCAAATGGCGAAGCACCTGGTGATCCGAGTGTTGATGGATTCGGTCCAGAGTTACCAGCAGCAACGACTGTAACAACGCCTGAAAGCATCGCGTTATTAACAGCGATAGATGTTGGATCAAGAGGATTGTTGCTATCATCACCTAACGATAAGTTAATAACGTTCATACCGTCAGAAATGGATTTATCAATTGCAGCGATAATACCTGAACTATCTCCACTTCCGTATGGGCCGAGTACACGATAGTTATACAGTTCAATGCCAGGTGCAACACCTTTTACTGCTGAATCAGATTGGTTCTTCTTTTGTGCAGAAACGATACCTGCTACGTGAGTGCCGTGGGCTGTGTAGAAGGAAGAACCACGGCTATCAAATTCAGGAGCACCAGATTGTTGCCATTCTGAATAAGTAGTTTCCATTGGATCTGCATCGTTATTAATAAAGTCCCAACCCTTTACTGAGTTTGGGTCTACTTTGCTAGAGTCCTCACCAGGTTTCGCGCGATAGCCTTTATATACGTCTTTTAAGTCAGGATGATTGTAATCAATACCTGTATCTAATACACCAACTTTAATTCCTTTTCCGGTAATGCCCTCACTATGTAACTTATCTACTCCAATTTGCGGGATGCTATCTGTTAGTTTTTGAGGTGCTTTTTGCTCAGCTTGTTTTGGTAAATTTAATTTCACTTCGTAATCTTTCCAAATGCGTTTTACAACGCCAATCCGTAACAATTCTTCTACTGTATTTGCTGGTAATGTCATCGCAACACCATTTATCGCATGCTTATAAGAACGTTTAATTTGTACAGACTGGAAGTTTCCTGATTTTACTGATGGGCTGAATTGATAAAGACGTTTTAGTCCTTTTTCGAATTCTTCATGTTCTTGATCAATACGTGCTTTTATATTTTCAGGAGCAGACTGTAATCCTTTTTCTTTTTGTTTTAATTCATTAATCTTTACTGGAGCAGTTTGAAATTCTACGATGATATTTACAGGCTCAGAACTACTCGTATTAATATCTGGTGAAATTGTAAAACCAGGGTTGGCATCTACCGTTTGTAATGCCAGGCGTTGTTCTTTAGAAAGCTTAGATAATATAGAATGAGCATTTGAAGATTCAATTTGGTTAATAGGATTTTCAGCAAGTACATTGAACGGAATAGCAGTTGAAAACAAAACGCCAGCTGTTACAATTCCGGTAACAAAACGATTTTTCTTTTTCATTTATAGGCCTCCGGTAATTTATATTTTTAAAAATTATTTCTCCACGCCAGCTGTTTGCTCAGCATGGAATGTCCAGTTTAGCTGCAGGGAATCACCTTGAAATTTATTTTGATCTCGGTCGTTATCTTCAAATGAGAAGAGGACGTGTAAGTAATCTGTTTCACCAGATTTAATACCATCTATTAAGTTATGACGTTCTAGAGACGTAGCGACATCTTCAGGTTTCATAGTTTTTAATTGTGATAGTTTTGTTTCCCACACAATCTCATGATCATCGTTTGGATTAGATGGCTGTCCATCATTTACTAGAAACTTGACGATAATGTGATCACCTAAATCTTCACCGTCATTATTTTGCTTTGCATCTGTAACTTCATATGATGTTTCAAGTGCTACTTTTGCGATATCCAATGTACCTTTATTTTCAAGCTTGAAGTTCCTTTCAATAAAATCACCTGGTTTTAAATCTTTCACATTAACGATTACACTTGGATTAATAGAAAGATCTAGTGTTCCAGCTTGAAATGAGTTACTTGATGTTTCTGAATCACTGAAATAGGCGAATACACCGCCGAATGTAAGGGATAAGCCAAGTGAAGCGGTGATAACTCCCATTCCTACTTTTTGTTTTAATGACATAAGAAAGCCTCCTAGTTAAATTTGTATAGCAACCGTTCGCAACAAGGATAAATAAGTAAACATAGTAGTCCGCTATGAATTGTAGTTACGAAAGATCAATGTTCTTTATTGAGAACAAGTATATGCTTATGAATTTCGCATTTCAATAAAATTGTGACAAAAAATATTGAGAAACATTTTTTTATGACAGATTATTTTGTTTTGATTTTAAGTGGAAAGTAGCATGAAAAATAGGATAAACATAATAAAATAAAGGTTGAGAAAAAATAATTGATAAAAATATAGAAGGATAATAAAGCGTTTTCAATGAATATTCGTCAAAATTCGATATTTTACACGGAAATGTGAAGGAAAACTAACATTTTTAAGAAAAAAACGAATGTTTTTTATAAATTAACAAGGATATTGCAGTTTTTCGCAGAAATAGTTAAAGTATAAAAAATTCTGTCATCTAAGTGAGGTGAGCATATTGAGTGTAATAAATTGTGAAGAAGTGAAACGAGATGAGTTTCATACAGAAAAGTACTATGAAAGTTATAACATCTTTGGCGCACATGTTGTGACGGAAGGTGAGATTCAAGGGGTACGATTTACAGTGTGGGCTCCTCATGCGAAAGCAATGAGTGTTGTTGGAGATTTTAATGAGTGGGATTATGAGCAACATAAAATGCTACAAGTGACAGAAGAAGGCATTTGGTCCTTGTTTATACCGCATATTGAAGAAGGAGAAATATATAAATATGCGATTGAAACGTTGGCTGGTGACGTCATTTTAAAGGCAGATCCGTATGCTGTATATGCAGAAGTAAGACCGAATACGGCATCTGTAGTTTTTGATATAAAGGGATATGAATGGAATGATAAAAACTGGACTCGTAAGAAAAAGAAAAAATCGATTTATAAAGAAGCGATGACAGTTTATGAATTGCATTTTGGTTCTTGGAAAAAGAAAGAAGATGGAACACTGTATTCTTACAGGGAAATGGTAGAAGAACTCATTCCATATGTGGTGGAACATCAATTTACACATATTGAAATTATGCCGCTTGTTGAGCATCCATATGATCGTTCTTGGGGATATCAAGGAACGGGATATTATGCAGCGACGAGTAGATTTGGTACACCGCATGATTTAATGTATTTTGTCGACGAATGTCATAAATATGGAATCGGTGTCATTTTAGATTGGGTGCCGGGGCATTTTTGTAAAGATGCTCACGGTTTATATTTGTTTGATGGCACACCGACCTATGAATATAAAGATAAAGATGTACAAGAAAATCCAGTATGGGGAACTGTCAATTTTGATTTAGGAAAGAGAGAGGTACGTAATTTCTTAATTTCAAATGCGTTATTTTGGATGAGATATTTCCATATTGATGGTTTCAGAGTAGATGCAGTTGCGAACATGTTGTACTGGAATAAAGAAGGACAAGAGCAAAGTAATGAGCATGCTGTTTCATTTTTAAGAGAGTTAAATGAAGCAGTGTTTGCAGAGGATGAAGATTTTCTTATGACGGCAGAAGATTCAACAGCTTGGCCACTTGTAACAACTCCAACGTATGAAGGTGGGCTTGGATTCAATTACAAATGGAACATGGGCTGGATGAATGACGTGCTGAAATATATGGAGTGTGCGCCTGAATATAGGAAACACATTCATGAGAAAATGACGTTTTCTTTGCTATATGCGTACTCTGAAAACTTCATATTACCGCTTTCTCATGATGAAGTCGTTCATGGGAAAAAGTCGTTATTAAATAAAATGCCAGGTGATTACTGGGATAAGTTTGCTCAGCTTCGTTTATTATATGGATATTTCTTTACTCACCCAGGAAAGAAATTACTTTTCATGGGAGGGGAATTCGGACAGTTTGATGAGTGGAAAGACCTTGAAGATTTAGATTGGAATTTACATGATTTTGAAATGCATCGTTATATGCATGATTACTTTAAAGAGCTCATAGCATTGTATAAGCGCTCAAAACCACTTTGGCAGCTTGATCATTCGCCTGAAGGTTTTCAGTGGATTGATGCTAATAATAACGAGCAAAGTATTTTCTCGTTTATCCGCCAAGGGGATAAACAAGAGGATGCGTTAGTTATCGTATGTAATTTTACGAAAGCTACATATGAAAACTATAAAGTAGGTGTACCAGATTTCGAGTATTATAACGAGATTTTAAACAGTGATGCACAGCAATATGGCGGTTCGGGGCAAGTGAATAAGAAACGTCTTAAGACGATTCTAGAACCGTACCATAATCAAGCAGCACATGTAGAGATTACAATTCCACCATTTGGCGTATCCATATTACGACCAGTGAAGACGAGAAAGGGGAGCAAAAAACAAGATGGCTCAAAAACAAAAGTGCGTAGCAATGTTACTAGCAGGGGGAAAAGGTAGTCGATTAAGTGCATTAACAAAAAATTTAGCCAAGCCAGCTGTTCCATTTGGTGGTAAATATCGCATTATTGATTTTACGCTAAGTAACTGCGCAAATTCTGGTATTGAAACGGTTGGGATTTTAACGCAATATCAACCACTAGAACTTCATAATTATATCGGAATCGGCAATGCATGGGATTTAGACCGAGTAAGCGGTGGAGTCACAGTATTACCTCCTTATGCGGAGTCTTCAGGTGTGAAGTGGTACACAGGTACGGCAAGTGCCATTTATCAAAACTTAAACTATTTAAGTCAATATGAACCAGAGTATGTTCTTATTTTATCAGGCGACCATATTTATAAAATGGATTACAGTAAGATGCTAGATTACCATATTGAGAAAGAATCGGACGTATCCATTTCTGTTATTGAAGTACCTTGGGATGAAGCGAGTCGCTTTGGCATTATGAATACAAATGAAGAAATGGAGATTGTTGAGTTTGAAGAGAAACCACAATTTCCAAGAAGTAATCTTGCATCAATGGGAATCTATATTTTTAATTGGTCAATTTTGAAAGAGTATTTAGAGATGGATGCAAGAAACCCTGAATCTAGTAACGATTTCGGAAAAGACGTACTTCCGCTTTTATTGGATGAAGGGAAGAAGTTAATGGCGTATCCGTTTGAAGGATATTGGAAAGATGTTGGAACGGTGAAGAGCTTATGGGAAGCGAATATGGATTTGCTTCGCGATGAAACATCACTGAATTTAAACGATCGTAATTGGCGTATTTACTCTGTCAATCCAAACGAACCGCCTCAATATATTGCTGAAAAGGCGAAAGTAGAAGAATCGCTTATTAACGAAGGATGCGTCATTGAAGGGGACGTGAAGCATTCTGTGTTATTCCAAGGAGTGACGGTGGAAGAAGGAAGTATGGTGATTGATTCTGTCGTTATGCCAGGGGCTAAGATTGGTAAAAATGTTGTGATTGAAAGAGCGATTGTTGGATCAGAAATGGTTATCGAAGATGGAACAATCATTCGTCCAGAAAAGAATGTTGACGATGTAGTATTAATTGCTGAAGGGAAATAGAAAAGGGGGATGAAATGAATGGGAGAAAAAATGTTAGGAATTATTAATGCAACGGGAAGTTTTCCTTCCTTAAAGAAAGTAACAGGGCATCGTTCACTAGCGGCGTTACCGTTTGGGGGCCGTTATCGACTCATTGATTTCATGCTTTCAAATATGGTGAATTCTAGTATTCATAGTGTGGCAGTTTTTACAAGCCATAAAAATCGTTCGTTAATGGACCATGTTGGTTCAGGAAAACAGTGGGATTTAGATAGAAAACGAGACGGACTATTTTTATTCCCGCCAAACTGCCAATGTGACCAAGATGAATTTGGGTCTTTTGCACACTTTAGAAGACATATTGATTATTTTCTAAGAAGCAGAGAAGAGTACGTTGTTATTACGAATAGCCATCTCGTAACAGCATTAAATTTTCAAGCGGTGTTAGAGCGACATATACATACGGCAGCTGATATTACAGAAGTTTGCCATGAAGGGGTTTCGCTTCAAACATACGTGTTAAAGAAACAATTATTGTTAGACTTATTTGAGTCATATAAAGGTGTGGAACAATACAGTTTATTTGATGTAGTGAGAGAAAAGCGCGGGAAATCATTACACATTGCTACATATGAACATACTGGATATGTAGCAATTATTGACTCGATTGAAAGTTACTATAAACATAGCTTAGAAATTTTGCAACCTGCTATTTGGAAGCAATTATTTAAGAAAGAAGCACCGATCTTTACGAAAGTAAAAGATGAGCCACCAACTCGTTATTTAAAGGGTGCAGTCGTGAAAAATACAATGATTGCAAATGGCAGTATTATTGAAGGGGAAGTCGAAAACAGTGTTGTTTCCCGTTCGGTTAAAATTGGAAAAGGTTCAATTATTCGTAACAGTATTATTATGCAAAAGAGCCAAATTGGAGATAACTGTATAATAGACGGTGTTATTATTGATAAAGACGTGAAAATTGGCGACGGTGTCGTATTAAAAGGAAGCGCCGATGAGCCGTATGTTGTAGAAAAAGGAAGCGTACAAAACAGTACGATTAATAGTTATTCCTAAAGAATCAGTGGGGGCTTTTTCCTCCACTGATTAAAGTTTTAATTTAAATGAAAACTCGAAGGGAGGAAGCTGCAAGAGGAGTAATAAAAACTTTTCGCGCAGTGGGACAACAAGTGAATATTTTATTTGCAGTATCAGAATGTGTACCGTTTGTGAAATCGGGAGGATTAGCTGATGTAGCGGGTGCGCTCCCAAAAGAGCTAAAAAAATTAGGAGTGGACGTTCGTATTATACTTCCGAATTATAGTCTCATTCCGCAAAAGTTAAGAGATGGATGTACGTTACATAAAGTAATTAACGTCCCTCTTGGGTGGAGAAATCAATATTGTGGAATTTTAAAAGGTGAGCAAGACGGAATTACGTATTACTTAATAGATAATGAATATTATTTTAAGAGAGATTCTCTGTATGGTCATTACGATGACGGAGAGCGTTTTTCTTATTTCTCAAAAGCAGTGTTAGAGTGTATTCCGCACCTTGATTTTGAAGTGGATGTTCTTCATAGCCATGATTGGCATACGGCTATGGTTAATTTCTTACTTCGTGAAAAGTATCAAGATAACCCGTTATATGAGCGTATTAAAACGGTATATACAATTCATAACTTGCAGTTCCAAGGAGTATTTCCTCCTGAAGTGATGTACGACTTGTTAGAGCTTGGTGATGAATATTTTCATAGTGAGCAGCTAGAGTTTTATGGAAACGTAAACTTTATGAAAGGCGGTATTATTGCTTCGGATCAAATTACAGCGGTGAGCCCGACGTATAAGGAAGAAATTCAATATGAATTTTTCGGTGAGAAGTTAGATG
Organism: Bacillus cereus group sp. BfR-BA-01441; assembly: GCF_022663075.1. Lineage (NCBI taxonomy): Bacteria > Bacillati > Bacillota > Bacilli > Caryophanales > Bacillaceae > Bacillus > Bacillus cereus group sp. BfR-BA-01441. The sequence goes on along the minus strand of NZ_JAKUEU010000077.1, from coordinate 11,819 downwards.
GATTACTGCGAAAATATAATGATAAGCTTAGCGGCATTGTAAATGGTATTGATACGAGCGTATATAATCCAGAAACGGATTCGTATATTAAGGCTCAGTATGATGCAGAGTCATTATATGAAAAGAGTGAAAATAAACGCGCCTTGCAGCGTTATTTTGGTTTGCCAGAAAAAGAGGATACACCAATTATTTCAATGGTAACGAGATTAACGAAGCAAAAAGGTCTTGATTTAGTACGTACTGTATTCCGCGAAATAATGGAAGAAGATATACAATGTATTATTTTAGGTTCAGGTGATTCGGAATATGAGCAATTCTTTGAGTGGATGGCATATGAGTATCCGGAGAAGGTAAAAGTTTATATCGGATTTAATGAAGAATTAGCTCACCAAGTGTATGCGGGAAGCGATTTGTTTTTAATGCCATCGCTGTTTGAACCGTGTGGACTTGGACAACTTATCGCATTAGCATACGGTACGATTCCAATTGTAAGAGAAACAGGTGGGTTAAACGATACGGTACATTCTTATGATGAAGAAACTGGAGAAGGAAATGGTTTCAGTTTCACGAATTTTAATGCACATGACATGCTGCATACGATTCATCGTGCAATTGAATTCTATCATGATAAACCAGTGTGGGAGCAGCTTGTAAAACAAGCGATGACTGAAGATTATAGCTGGGAGCAATCGGCTCTTGCTTATAAGGAATTGTATAAAAGTCTCATGGAATAACATGTAGGTGGTGAAAAAATGTTTACTCATGTTGAAAGTTTTAAATCAACTTTTCTAGAAAAGTTAGAGACGATGTATGGTAAAAGTTTTAAAGATTCTACAACTCGTGATCAATATAATACACTCGGCCATATGGTACGTGAGTATATGAATAGTCAATGGATTGCAACGAACGAGAGTTATCGATCCGGAGAGCAAAAGCAAATGTATTACTTGTCTATTGAGTTTTTGCTTGGACGTTTGCTTGGAAGTAACATCTTGAATTTAGGTATTCGAGATGTATGCGAGCAGGGGTTATCTGAACTAGGGATTTCGTTACAAGAGTTAGAAGAAGTGGAAGCAGATGCAGGCCTTGGTAATGGTGGGCTTGGACGCTTAGCAGCCTGTTTTCTCGATTCACTCGCATCTTTAAACTTACCAGGACACGGCTGTGGAATTCGTTATAAACATGGTTTGTTTGATCAGAAAATTGTTGATGGTTATCAAGTTGAATTTCCAGAACAGTGGCTTCTTCATGAAAACGTATGGGAAGTAAGAAGGTATGATCAAGCTGTAGAAGTAAGTTATTTCGGCAGTGTTGAACCGCTAGAAATTGACGGGCGTTTAGAGTTTAGGCATACAAATGCAGAAGTCATTATGGCCGTGCCATATGATGTGCCGGTAGTTGGCTATGAGACGAGTACTGTAAATACACTTAGACTTTGGAATGCTGAACCAGTTCCTTTCCCGCAAAACTGCAAAGATATTTTGAAATATAAGCGTGAAACAGAGGCTGTATCGGAGTTTTTATATCCAGATGATACGCATGATGAGGGAAAAATACTTCGTTTAAAACAACAGTATTTCCTCGTATCAGCAAGTTTGCAAAATATCGTTCGAATGCATAGAGAAAGATATGGTGACCTTCGTCAACTACATGAAAAAATTGCGATCCACATTAACGATACACATCCGGTTTTAGCAATTCCAGAACTGATGCGTATTTTACTAGACGAAGAAAAGTTAGCATGGGAAGAAGCTTGGCACATAACGACGCAGACGATTTCTTATACGAATCATACGACGTTATCAGAAGCGCTCGAAAAGTGGCCAATTCACATTTTTAAACCGTTATTACCGAGAATTTATATGATTATTGAAGAGATTAATGAACGTTTCTGTCATGAACTGTGGGAACAGTATCCGTATGAGTGGGATCGTATTGAAGCAATGGCGATTATTGCACATGACCTTGTGAAAATGGCTCATTTAGCGATTGTCGGTAGCCATAGCGTAAACGGTGTAGCAAAAATTCATACGGAAATATTAAAGCAGCGGGAAATGCGATTGTTTTATGAATTTTATCCAGATAAGTTTAATAATAAGACGAATGGAATTGCTCATAGGCGCTGGCTTATGAAAGCAAATCCACAGTTAACAAATCTCATTTCAGAGGCGATTGGAACGGAGTGGAAGAAAGAACCGATTAAGCTTCAAGAGCTACAATTAGTTCAATATGATGCGAGTTTCCAAGAGAAATTTGCAGAGGTAAAACAAGAGCGTAAAGAGATTTTAGCGGAGCGTATTCATAATACAATGGGGATTACCATTGATCCAAATTCTATTTTTGATGTGCAAGTGAAAAGATTACATGCTTATAAACGACAATTATTAAATGTTCTTCATATTTTATATTTGTATAACCGTTTGAAAGAGGATGCTAGTTTTACATTTTATCCGCGTACTTTTATTTTTGGAGCGAAAGCATCACCTGGCTATTATTACGCGAAAAAAATTATTAAATTAATAAATGAACTCGCAAGAAAAGTAAATAATGACCCGTATGTCAGTCAATATATGAAAGTTATCTTTCTAGAAAACTATCGAGTTTCTTTAGCTGAAGATATATTCCCAGCAGCGGATGTAAGTGAACAAATTTCAACGGCGAGTAAAGAAGCATCGGGAACAGGTAATATGAAATTTATGATGAATGGTGCGATTACACTCGGAACGCTAGACGGTGCTAACGTTGAAATAAAAGACCGGGTCGGTGATGATAACTGTTTTATTTTCGGTTTAACGGCCGAAGAGGTTCTTCATTACTATCAAAATGGTGGCTATCGTGCAAGTGATTATTATCACCACAATAGACACATTAAAAAAGTAGTTGATCAATTAACAAATGGTTTCTTTGCACAATCGGGAGCTGAATTTGAAGCGATTTACGATTCTCTCGTTATTCAAAACGATGAATATTTCGTTCTGCGAGATTTTGGTCCATATGCTGAAAGACAAGAGGCTGTCGGTAGAGCTTATGAGAACCGAACGAAGTGGCTAGAAATGTCGATTTTAAATATTGCACAGTCTGGTCATTTTGCGAGCGATCGAACGATTTTGCAGTACAGTAATGAAATTTGGGGTATCGGTAATGCAGTTAAACAGTTTTAAAGAGGTTGCTATATTGGGAGATATATTATCGATTTACCAACCGAAATGGATATTAATAAATAAAACGGGCTTAATAAAATTAAGCTCGTTTTATTTATTTTGCTTAAGAAAGAAATGGAACAGTGGTATATATGATACCTGCCCCATCATACTCTCCTGTCGCAAAGTATGAAAATGTAAAGAAACCTGTAACCGTAAAAATTACAATAAGAAAAAGTGCGAAGATAAATTTTAACATGTAAGGTCCCCTCATCCAAAAATAACTTCATACATTATTATAGTATACGAATATTTTATTTCCAATTGTTTACTGGTTAAAAATGAGAAGTCAGACATGTTTTGTATGTTGTAATGGAATGATTATTTGTAATGGATTTTGTGTTTTTTGTAAATGTCATGTTGTGATGGACGTGTGCATACTCCCAATCATGATCATTAAAATTTATGTTTCGGGGAGGGAGAAGTGGGACGACATCGAACAAGTTGACGAAACGAAAGCTACTAGCTACTTGTAGTTTATAATAATTTCGAAAAGCGATATCTCCTACTTTTGGAGAAGCGAATGTATAAAGTCCATACTGTGCGAAGGCAGTATTTATACGTGCATCTAATATGTGTAATGTGGCAAGCGCGCCACCTAGACTATGCCCAGTAGCTAGCAGTTTTTTATGTGCTGGCAATGATACGAGCATATCCATAATAGAATCACGACAAGACTCATAAATAGAGAGAAAACCGTTATGGACATTTCCGCCATTTAAAGCATAAGGATAAGGTTTTTGATTGACGAGAGAATCAATAATCCAATCTGGATCTGTTTGAGTGCCTCTGAAGGCAACAATAATTGTATCCTCAGATTCTAATATAAATCCGAACCATTCTGTTGTTTGAATGGCCTTTCCTTGAAACCCTTGTACATATTGAAAACCATCTGGTATTTCGAAAATGCCATTTTGTTTATATTGTTCATACGTTAACTCACAACAAGAAGCTAACAGTATGGCAGTGTCTTTATCAAAGGATAAAGGAGTACGCATTAAGGAAGCCCTCCTTAAGAAAAAGTATAGTTTAATATATGCAGTGAGGAACTTGATTCATTCTTTTGGAGGTGGGGAATAGCTTGTATCGCTTATCTAAATCAGTGGAGGAAATTATAACGTCAAAATAAAACAGTGCCTGATAAGGGCACTGTTTACTCTTTTTCATCTCAAGGAATCGACTTTTTTAGTTATTCTTAATGAACTGACGTATGCGTTAGTTGCATAAGTAAGAGGTTTGAAAAAATAGCCTGTATATATTTGAACGATGAATAACTTACCTATTTTCTTGTGTTTGTTTACACTATATACAGAAAAATTTGAAAAACAAAACGTATTATTTATCTGTTTGTTTTTGCTTCTTTTTCAAATACTCCGTACGCAATTTTTCAAGTTGTTGCTTTTTATCAAATTTGGCAGGTTTCTGTTTTTCATGGAACTTTGCCACAGCTACCTGACTTTTGGAATCCAATTGATATTTTCCCACTTTGTTCACCTACTTTTCTTGTCTCTAAAGAGAATCTATTCAACAAATATAATATACCTTATTTTCCTGAAGTAAACCTTATTACTTTATTTTAACTGCTTTTTCTCGTTTGTAGACGTAAATTAAAACACCCTTTCACTGCATTACTGCAAGTAAGGGTGTTTTAATTTTATTATTTTATTAGTTGATGGCCATGCCTACATAAGGGCACAGTTTACTCTTTCCCATCTAATAAACGACCAAGTCCACCTAATACACTACCTTCGCCAGTACTTTGCGCTGCTGGGCTTGTAAGGCGTGCTGCTAAGCGGCTAAGTGTTAAGGACTGAATCCAAACTGTTCCAGGACCTTCTAATGTTGCGAAGAATAAACCCTCGCCGCCAAATAGAGCTGTTTTTACTTTACCGACGAACTCGACATCATAGTTAATGTCTTTTGTCATAGCAACGAGACAACCTGTATCAATGCGAAGTTTCTCACCAGGTTTTAATTCACGTTTATATACAGTTCCACCTGCGTGCATGAAAGCAAGGCCATCACCTTCAAGTTTCTGCATGATGAAACCTTCACCACCGAAGAAACCAGTTCCTATTTTTTTCGTAAATTCAATTCCGATGGAAACACCTTTTGCGGCACAAAGAAAGGCATCTTTTTGACAAACTACTTTTCCTTGATACTCTGTTAAATCTACAGGAATAATTTTACCAGGATAAGGAGCAGCAAATGAGACGTGGCGCTTGCCGTGACCTGTATTTGTAAATACAGTCATAAACATACTTTCGCCTGTAACGAGACGTTTACCAGCGCCCATTAATTTTCCGAATAACCCTCCAGATGGGCCAGAACCATCACCAAAGATTGTTTCCATTTCTATGTAATCTTCCATCATCATCATTGCACCAGCTTCTGCGATCACGCTTTCTTCTGGATCTAACTCAATTTCAACAAACTGCATATCATCGCCATATAACTTATACTCGATTTCGTGTGCTCTCATTTTTTTCACCTCGTATGTAATAGATACTTATATTGTACAGAATTTAATAGGATTAGAATACTTTAGTTTTGTTAATTTTCAAATAAAGTGGAACCAGCCAAAACTGATTATCAGCTCCCGCCAATCAAGCTGTCCACAAATGGCGGGATAATATATGAATATGGAAATTCAACATTATATTAAAATTATAAAAAAATGGTGGGATGAAAGTGTTCTCATTTGACGTTTTGGATATAGCGTGATATAGTGAAATCACTATTGAGCTACATAATGTGGTACGGAAATAAAGCACGTTGAATTAAAGGCTGTAAGCTTGTTATACATTCATGTCCTTTATATCCACCTTTTCATGTGGATTCATAGTTTCATTTTTATTTAGGAGGTACATGACATGCAAACAGGTAAAGTTAAATGGTTCAACAGCGAAAAAGGTTTCGGTTTCATCGAAGTTGAAGGTGGAGACGATGTATTCGTTCACTTCTCAGCTATCCAAGGTGACGGATTCAAAACTTTAGAAGAAGGTCAAGAAGTTTCTTTCGAAATCGTTGAAGGTAACCGTGGACCACAAGCTGCTAACGTTACAAAAAACTAATTAGCTAGCGATAAAAAGCATTCCGATTTTCGGAATGCTTTTTTTTATTCTTTGGAACTAGATTCATTTGAAGATAATTCACCTTTGAAGGTACGTTCTTCAAAATCATCAAGCATTTGTTCATATTCTTCATGCTCTTCTGTAGCGAAAACCTGTGGGTTTTTCCCGTACATATCCGTACCGATAAAGTTTTCAAAATCCTCCACGTAGCCTACGTTTTCTTCACTATTTACATACATGCCATTATAGTTTTTTGAATCTTGTCTTTCTAAATCAGACGGCGTTTCAGATGTTCCGTAATTTGCGACATCTTGCCACGCATCTTCCGCATCGTACTCAACAGAATTGTCCTCATCATGCTTGTGGAAAGAAGGAGACAACACTTCTTCTTCAACTGGTCGTGTATTCATATTTAACTTATTTGTCGCGTGCTGGATGCATGTTGTAGCAGTCGGCATTGCTTCCAATCTTTCAAATGGAATCTCTTCGCCAGACACTTCGCAAATGCCGTACGTACCCGCTTCTATTTTTTGCAAGGCATGTTTCGTGTCCTCAAGCTGTTTATGCCAAAGTTCAATAAGCCCGAAGTCTTTTTCCCGTTCATATAGCTCTGTAGCCATATCACCTGGATGGTTGTCATAGCTAGACAGTTCTCCTACTGAGTCACGTTCAGAAGCACGATCTGTATTTTCATGAGTTTGTATCGTTTGCTCTAGTTCTTGTTTTTGTTTTTCTAAAATGGATTTAAATTGACCTACTTGTTGTGGAGTTAACATAGTCGTCCACCTTCCTACAATTCAGTTTCTTTACATAGTATGAGCGTTGAGAGTAGGAATTATGAGATGAATTTTAGATATGAAAAAGGAGCCGCATAAGCAGCTCCTTTTATAGAAAGTATCCAAGTAATAATCCGATTCCCATTAGGAAACCGAAGATTGTATTTGTTTTTGCTGTTGCAATCATCGCAGGTACCATTTCCATCGGAATGCTTTTGCCGATAAAGCCTTTCGTCGCTTTAAATGCTTTCGGAGCACTTAAAAATACGATAAGCATCCATGGTGATACGATGCCCACGATAATTAAAGCAATTGTCCAAATGTAGGAAACGATGAACATCGAAGCAAGTACACCAACAGCTCGCTCACGTCCGACGAGAATTGCTAACGTTTTACGACCGTTTTCTTTATCGCCATCCAAGTCACGGATATTATTCGCTAGTAAAATGGCACCAATTAAAATGGAGCTTGGAATAGATAGTAAAATGACTTCTGATGTTACAGTTCCAGTTTGAATAAAGAATGAAATCCCAATAATAATGACACCCATAAATAATCCGGCTGTCAACTCTCCAAATGGTGTATATGCAATTGGAAGTGGGCCACCTGTATAAAGGTAAGCAACAGCCATACAAACAAGACCGATTGCAGCAAGCCACCAGCTAGAATTCATACAAATATAAACACCTAATAGTATTGCGATGCCGAAAAATCCAAATGCTAAGTTAAGCACTGTTTTTGGCTGAATGCCATCGCGAACGATAGCGCCGCCGATACCAACTGAACCTTCGTGATCGAGTCCTCTTTTATAATCAAAGTATTCATTAAACATGTTTGTTGCTGCTTGAATGAGAAGACAAGCAAGAAGCATCATAAGGAAAAGAGGAAGATGTATTTGATTTATACCTCCGACCTGCATCGAATATGCTGTTCCGATGAAAACAGGCACGAAAGCTGCTGTTAATGTATGGGGACGTAGTAAACTCCACCAGATGCGCCAGCCGGTTTGCTTACTTGGCTTTGGCGCCGTAGGAGAGGAATTCGTTTTGACGTTCATTTCCATGTTGAATCCTCCTTTGGTCACATATTGTACACAACTAAGTGTAGAAAAAGCATCATTTAGTGTCAACGTTTATTTTCTAGGAAGAGAAGGTGAATTTCTCAGAAATGCTAAACGTTGACAGGCCTTTCGTTTGAGGTGTATCTTAAAATCAAGCGTAATTATGACTATTTTTCGCCCATAGGGGGGAGACAATTGTGATTCAAACGAAACAAAAAGGCTTGCAAGAAGTTCTTATTGCAGCTATCAAGCGTGCAACTAACGAAAAAACATTGGTTAGTTTTGTAAAACAAATAGACTGGGTGGATCCGCTTCTGTTCTATGCAGCAGGAAAAAGGATTTCATTCGAAAATAGATGTTATTTTGCAGACCCGGCTCAGCATGTAATATTTGCAGGAATTGGCTCTGTTTTCACTATAGCAAATTCTTCTCATAAGCGCTTTCAAACCGCTCGCGAGGAGTGGGAGAAAGTAAAAGAGAATGCATTTGTCCAAAGAGATGAATATGAATTTGGAACGGGTCCGCTTTTATTTGGTGGTTTTTCCTTTGATCCAGAAAAAGAGAAAACGGACCTATGGAAAGAATTTAAAGATACGACATTTTCACTACCAGCATTTTTATTAACTGTAAAAAATGAAAAAGCATGGTTAACGATGAATACATTTGTTTCAGCAACAGATTGTGCAGAAACTCTTTCTAACGAAATGATTTCTTTAGAAGAGAAGATTTTGGGAGAGAGTAAATGTGCGCTAAACGGATCGAAATTGACTGTTATTTCTAAAGTAGAAGTGGATCCGAAAGGCTGGATGAAAGCAATTGAAAAAGTACAAGATGAGATGAAGCAGGGTAACGTGCAGAAGGTTGTATTGGCGAGGGAACTAAAAGTAGAGATGAATCAGTCGATTGATTCTGCTCTTGTTTTAGAAGCACTTCGCATTGGTCAACCGGATTGTTACGTATTTTCTTTTGATTATAAAGGAGCATGCTTCTTAGGAGCGACGCCTGAGAGATTAATTCGCAAAGAAGATGAGAAATTTACATCGATGTGTCTTGCGGGTTCAATCGGTCATGGTCATTCTATAGAAGAAAGTAAGCGAAATAGTAATGCGCTTCTTCATGATGAAAAGAATTTAGCTGAACATGGGTATGTTGTTAACATGATCCGCTCGGTACTAAATGAACATTGCGAATACGTTAATATTCCGGAAAGCCCAGGTTTATTAACAACGAAAAACTTAATTCACTTATATACGCCTGTAGAAGCAAAAGGCGATGCGAGTCTTTTAACAATGGTAGAAGAATTACATCCAACACCAGCTCTTGGCGGGACACCTCGTTTGGAAGCGATGAAACTGATCCGTGATGTTGAATTGTTAGACAGAGGATTGTATGGTGCACCGATTGGCTGGATAGATGATGAAGGAAATGGTGAATTTGCGGTTGCACTGCGCTGCGGATTATTAAACGGCGAGAAAGCATCCTTATTTGCCGGTTGTGGTATTGTAATTGATTCAATCCCGCAGCTTGAATATGAAGAAACAAGTTTGAAGTTTAGACCGATGCTTGGTGCTTTGGAGGAATTAATGAAATGAACAATCATATAGAAGCATTATCATATTATTTAGGCGCGTTCGTGGATGAACTGACGCGTCTAGATGTATGTGATGTTGTCATTAGTCCAGGCTCACGGTCAACGCCGATTGCTTTACTAATGGAACAACACGAAGGAATGAACACATATTTACATGTAGATGAAAGATCAGCAGGGTTTTTCGCGCTCGGTATTGCGAAAGCAAAAAAACGCCCAGTAGCATTATTATGTACGTCAGGAACAGCAGCAGCGAACTATTATCCAGCTGTATGTGAAGCTTTTCATTCAAGGGTCCCACTTATTGTCTTAACAGCGGATAGACCGCATGAATTAAGAGATGTGGGTGCACCACAAGCAATGAATCAATTTAATTTATACGGTACTTTTGTGAAACAATTTACAGAGATGGCACTGCCAGAAGCAAGTGAAGCGATGTATCATTACGCTCGTATGACGACGCAGCGTATAGTAGCAAATGCTTGTTTAGCACCGCAGGGTCCTGTTCATCTTAATTTTCCAGTTCGCGAGCCACTTATCCCTGATTTCTCACTAGAAAGCTTATGGGATAAAGGACGTAGTGAATATACAGGAGTAGTTCAGCAAGGAAACGTGGTGATGCCGAGTGAATATGTAGATTCTCTTGTAGGGCGCCTTTCACATATGGAAAAGGGGCTTATTATTTGTGGAGATGATAGTCATGCAGAAATTGCAATGTTTGCAACGCAACTAGCTGAAAAAACTGGCTATCCTATATTAGCAGACCCACTTTCTAATATTCGTAGCGGACACCACGATAAAACGATGGTAATTGACTGTTATGATACATTTTTACGAAATGAAAAGTTAAAAGAAACATGGAAACCGGACGTTTTAATTCGCTTTGGTGGTATGCCTGTTTCTAAATCATTAACGCAGTTCATAAAAAAACAAACGAAAGCAGTTCATATCGTTGTCGATGAATCAGGACAATGGAGAGATCCAGCTCTTGTTGCGACAGAAGTTGTGCAAGCAAGTGACATTGAATTCTGCAAGACATTAATAGAAAAAATGCCAGTTATGAAAAAGAATGATTGGTCCCTAATGTGGCAACATATAAACGAAAAAACGAAGGAAACGCTTCGCGAAATGGAAGCATATGAAACTGCATTTGAAGGAAAGGTTATTACAGATATTGTGCGCGTATTACCAGAAGACGCAACGTTATTTGCGAGCAATAGTATGCCAATTCGTGATACAGATTCATTCTTCTTCACATCGGATAAAAACATCCATGTGATGGCAAACCGTGGTGTAAATGGTATTGATGGAATCATTTCGACAGCTCTAGGAGCGAGCGTTATTTGCGACCCACTTGTATTAGTGATTGGTGATTTATCATTTTATCACGATTTAAATGGACTGTTAGCAGCGAAATTACATGAATTAAATATAACAATTGTCGTTGTAAATAATGATGGTGGGGGTATTTTCTCATTCTTACCACAGTATGAGAAAAAGGAACATTTTGAATCATTATTTGGAACACCAATTGGACTTGATTATGAGCACGTTGTCAAAATGTACGGCGGTTCATTTAGCCGTGTAAATGGTTGGGAGCAATTCCGAGAAGAAGTTCGAAAAGGAACGACGACAGAAGGTTTACACGTTGTGGAAATTTGTACGAATCGTGATGAAAACTTAACATTGCACCGTACGTTATGGGCAAAAACACAGGACGTAATTACTACATCGTTGCAAGGTGAATCAAAATGAACGTAACGCTGCAAGGTGTATCGTATGAATATGAAGTAGTCGGAAGCGGGGAACCACTTCTACTTCTTCATGGTTTTACGGGAAGCATGGAAACGTGGCGTTCTTTTATCTCTTCATGGAGTGAGCAGTTTCAAGTTATTGTAGTTGATCTTGTTGGGCACGGAAAGACGGAGAGTCCTGAAGATGTTGCGCATTATGATATCCGAAATGTGGCATTGCAAATGAAAGAACTACTAGATTACCTTCATATTGAAAAAGTACATATACTTGGCTACTCAATGGGAGGAAGACTGGCGATTACGATGGCATGTCTATATCCAGATTATGTACACTCTCTTTTATTAGAAAATTGTACAGCTGGGCTCG
>NZ_JAKUEU010000076.1:0-24685 GCF_022663075.1 Bacillus cereus group sp. BfR-BA-01441 | reverse complement strand
GTAATGTCACATCTACTAAAGAGCGAGAACATGGTAAAACCATGCTTCCAGTTATATGTAGATGAAACGTAAACTTACCGGAGCCAAAATCAACTCTTCCCGTTACATGAACAGGATTAATTTCACGAATATCTTTCTCGACCTCTTTTAGCTCACTTACATCTACCATCTCATCCAATGTCAATCCTTTATTTCTCAATTTATTCAATTGATGGATGGACCATTTCATATCATATCACCTCAAGGCAACAAACAAAATTATAGCTAGCCATTTTATATTTGTCAATGTTTTTTCTTTACACTATAATGAAGTCATCATAGTAAATAATATATAGAGTATCACGTTTTTCAAAAAGATGCTACATCGAAAGGAGAGATTACCATAAAAGCTGGTGGTATTGTTGTTGAATATAACCCTTTTCATAACGGTCATCTTTATCATGTGCAACAGACAAAAAAGTTAACACAATCCGATATAATAATTGCCGTTATGAGTGGTCCTTTTTTACAGCGTGGTGAGCCCGCACTCATTTCCAAATGGTATCGCACTAAAATGGCCTTAGCAAACGGCGTAGACCTTGTTGTAGAGCTTCCATACGTCTTCGCAACACAAAAGGCTGAAACCTTCGCAAATGGTGCTATTTCCATTTTAAATGCCCTGCGTGTTTCCGAAATTTGTTTCGGTAGTGAGGATGGACAAATCGAAAATTTTTATAATACCATCTCCATACAAAAAAACGAAGAAGAGACTTTTAACTGCCTTGTAAAACAATTCATGGACGCTGGTAATAGTTATGCAAAAGCAACATCGGATGCTTTCTCACACATTTTAACATCTGAAAAAAACATAGATATGTCACAACCAAATAATATTTTAGGCTTCCAATATATGAAAGCAATTCTGTCACAAAATAGCTCTATACAAGCTCAAACTATAAAAAGATTTGCCTCTCATTATCATGATGAAACATTTAATGACCAACATATTGCAAGCGCGACAAGCATCCGAAAACAACTCTTTAGCGAAGAAGGATCATTTACAACAATTGAACCTTTTCTCCCACAGGCAACCACTTCGCTTTTAGCAAATTACAAACAAAACTACGGGATATTACATAATTGGGAACAATACTTTTCATTTTTTAAATATAGACTCATGACGATGTCTCCAGAGGACTTACGACATATATATGAAATAGAAGAAGGTTTAGAGCATCGTATTTTATCAAAAATACAAAACAGTTCCTCCTTCTATTCATTCATGGAAGCATTAAAAACAAAACGTTATACATGGACTAGATTACAAAGAGCTTGTACACACATTTTAACAAACACAACAAAAGAGGATATACGTAGCGCAAATATAGAACAACACGCACCATATATTCGCCTGCTAGGCATGTCACAAAAAGGACAAACTTACCTTTCAAAAAATAAGAAAAAAATCGAACTTCCAATCCTTACTCATACAAAAACATTCGACCATGCCGCTTTAGATATAGAGAAAAAAGCAAACTCTGTATATTTCTCCATCATGCACGAACCGTTACGCACACAACTATTAAAACAGGATATAACACACCATCCTATTCGCTATGATGAAACAACTACAAAATTCCTATAAAAAACCTCTCTATTTCAGAGAGGTTTTTTCCTTATCCATCTTTTCTAAATATGTTAACGCATCATCCAGCGTATCCACTGGTACAATTTTCATTTTTGTTTTAATATCCTTTGCAGTCTCAAGTGCATCTTTATAGTTCGATTTCTCCGCACCTTTTTCATTTGGCGCAAAGAACACTTCAGCCCCAGCATCGCTAGCAGCCACCACTTTTTGATTTATACCACCAATCGGGCCCACTTCTCCTTTTTCATTAATTGTACCTGTTCCAGCTATTTCATGTCCTTTCGTTAAGTCTTCTTCCACAAGTTGATTATATATTTCTAATGTGAACATTAAACCTGCGGATGGTCCACCAATTTCATGAGAATTAATTTTCACTTTCGGATCGACCACTAATTCTCTTTCCGTAACGATAGAAACACCTATACCGACACGTCCATTCCCATTAGGAATCGTCTTTACATTTAAATTCTCTTTCAATTGTTTTCCATTTCTCATGTACTCAATACTTACAGCATCATTTTCTTTTTTCCCTGTCATATATTCAATAAATTGCTCCGTCTTTTCAAATGTTTTTCCGTCAACAGCTATAATAACATCACCAAGCTTAAGCTTTCCTTCTGACGGCATTCCTTTTGCCACACCAGCAACTAATACACCTTTATTTTCAAAAGATACTGAGCGATTTGCACGTTTATATGCATTATAAATCGCTGCATTTTGTGAATCTTTCATCGCATAATTTTGGCGAAATTGATATTCTTCATCACTCTCACCTTTTTGCAATATTTCTTCCGCTTTCGAAATATGTGTATATTTATTAAACTGTGCCGCTATTAAATTCACCACATTTGCTGGTCCCATTGAAACCGTAACAAGCATAAAATCACCAGATTCTTTCGTTCCACCCTCAACTTGAACATAAGGCTCTAATTTGGCAGCCATTCCTGGTTTTGTTATATAATACGGTAAACGTACGTAAACAAGTAACATCGCCAATATAACCCCTATTAAGATTGCATATATAAACCGAAAACGCTTAAACATTATGTTTCTCCTTCCACTGCTCAATTAATAAATAAATATTTGAAATATGTTTTTCTGCTTCTACTTCTCCAACTCGAATAATGTCTTCAATGTTTGTAAAAGCACGTGAACTAAATTGCTCTACAGCTGGTCGCATCATTAAATCCGATGCAATTTGCCGATTCATTACAAGCTCATGCTGCATAATTTCAATACTTTGCATGATTACGTCATAAATGGACGTAACATCGCCATTTACCTTAATTGGAGATACATCAACAGCGATAACAATATCGGCCCCTAACTCTTTCACAACCGATACTGGGATGCGATCAATGACTCCACCATCCACTAATAATCTTCCATCTATTTTTTCTGGTACAAACACTCCAGGAACAGATATGCTAGCCCTCACCGCATCTGCAACTGGCCCACTTGTAAAAACCACTTTTTCCCCCTTCAATATGTCAGTAGCCACAACAGCCGTCGGGATATCTAACTCTTCTAAATTTTTATTATATGTAAACATTTTAATCATATCTTTGACACGTTTTCCAGCAATAAATCCCATTTTCGGTACCGTGAAATCTAAATAATACTTCCGCTTAAAAACAGATGCCAATTTATACAATCTTTCAACGTTACTACTTGCCGCATAAAACGTACCTATTAGCGCCCCCATACTACTTCCTGCAATCATGTGAATAGGGATACCCGCTTCCCTTAAAACCTTTATTACACCAATATGAGCAAACCCTTTCGCTCCTCCAGACCCAAGTGCTAAACCAATCTTTGGTTCTTTCATTTTTCTCACCCTTTAATTTTTTTCATTCCTTTTTCATACTTATGGTCTAAATTCACTACGTATCCACGTATACTGAAATGAACGTTTTTTGGGACAAAGGGGGATTTACTTACATGTATGAAAAATGGAAAACCGCTTTCCTTACCATATCAACGCTATTTTTAACCTTTTCTCTTGTACTCCACCCCCAAGCCGCTTTGCAAGCTTCTATTCGCGGGTTAAATATATGGTGGGAAGTTGTATTCCCTTCACTACTACCGTTTTTCATCATTGCGGAACTTCTAATTAGTATCGGTGTTGTAAAATTTATTGGCGTTATATTAGAACCACTCATGCGCCCACTTTTTCGCGTTCCAGGGATAGGCGGATTTGTTTGGGCGATGGGAATGGCTTCTGGTTTCCCTGCAGGCGCCAAATTAAGCGCTAGACTACGAAAAAGCAATCTTTTAACTCAGATTGAAGCGGAGCGCCTCGTTTCTTTCACAAATTCTTCTAATCCACTTTTTATTTTCGGTGCTGTGTCTATCGGTTTTTTTAATAATCCGAAATTAGGAATTATATTAGCCGCTGCCCATTATTTCAGTAACTTTGCTGTCGGATTAATTATGCGTTTTTACGGCGATAATACCGCTTACAAAATTAATACACACACTACAAAAAAACGTCGCTTTCAAAACCCTTTTTTAATCCTTCACGAGACACGCTTACAAGAAAAAAGACCAATTGGTAAATTACTTGGGGATGCCATTGTTTCTTCTATTCAAACATTACTTATGATTGGCGGATTTATTATTTTATTCTCTGTGTTAAATAAAATGATTACTGTATTTCACATTACAGCAGCTCTTTCTTTTATTATGCAACATATTTTATCATTCTTCCAACTAAGTACAGATTTTAGTATACCTATATTATCAGGTATTTTCGAAATGACACTCGGAAGCCAAATGATTAGTCAAATAAATGAAACACCGCTCTTACAACAAGCTATGGTAACAAGCTTCATTTTAGCATTTAGTGGTCTTTCTATTCAGGCACAAGTTGCTAGCATATTAGCTGAAACAGATATCCGATTTAAACCCTATTTTTTCGCACGAATTATTCAAAGTATTCTTGCCCCTATTTTTACATTTGTATTTTGGACACCATTTTATGAGAAAGTGAGTTCTTTCTCGCCTATGCCAAAAGATATTCCTGTATTTTTATCCGAGCATCCTTCTATACTACATGAAATTTGGACATCTTTTATACATTATGGACCAATTTTCACATTATTTTGTCTATACTTATATGTTATTTTATTATTTTTGCGCACATATAAAGAAAAACCCCGTTCACTTTAACGGGGTTTGAAACTTTTCTTTTAAAGCACGTTCTACAATAGGAGGTACAAGATCTACTACACTTCCTCCATACCTCGCAACTTCTTTTACAATACTCGAGCTTAAAAATGAATATTGATTGTTTGTCATAATAAAAAATGTTTCAATATTTTCATCTAATTTTCGATTCATAGAAGTAATTTGCATCTCATATTCAAAATCAGAAACTGCTCGTAAACCACGTAATATTGCATTTGCATTACGCATTTTTGCATACTCTACTAATAGCCCACTATGCGAATCTACTTTTACATTCGGGATATCCTTTGTCGCTTCTCGAATTAATTCTAATCGCTCTTCAACTGAAAAGAATGGTTTTTTTGATGAATTGTTTAAAACGACTACGTACACCTCATCAAATACTTTTGCTCCCCTTTTAATAATATCCAGATGCCCAAGGGTAATTGGATCAAAACTTCCTGAAGAAATAGCTATACTTGTCATTCTGTCCCCTCACCTTCATACTTATAAATCGATATTGCAGTAATCCCATAATTCTCAGCTCGTACTTTTACAAGCCTTCCTATTGAATTAGGTAAAACTACATCATTACCATGCTCTGCCATAATTAATCCATCACTATGTAGCAATCCATGTTGATCCATTATACTAATTAAAGATACAATTTTTTGCTCTTTATATGGAGGATCTATCAATATAAGATCGAATGACATTTCACGTTTTATTAGCGCCTTTACTGCACGTTCAGCATCATTTCGATATACTTCAGCTTGTTCCTGTACTCTACAACTTTCTAAATTTTGATGAATTACTTTTATCGCTTTACTATCCCGATCAACAAAAATTGCTTTATCAATCCCTCTGCTCAAAGCCTCAATTCCAAGACCACCACTACCACCAAATAAATCAAGGGCGATACCACCATCAAAATAAGGACCTATCATATTAAAAATAGATTCTTTTACTTTATCTGTCGTTGGACGTGTTGTATTACCAGGAACCGCTTTAAGTGGGTGTCCTTTACATTTTCCTGAAACTACTCTCATCTGTTGTCACTACCTTTATTTCAATCTATCGAGCGATTATAGAAAGCCATTCCCACTTCGGTAACCGTTAACAAACCACATTCACCTAACTATAGGAAAACTCGGCCTCAAATAACCTCTCGTTATTTTTATGTATTCATCTCATCATTCACTAATATGAACCCAATATGTATATTAGTTCCACTTTATCTTTTTTATCCTATCACAAAATAAAAAAAAGAAAAATAAAAAGCCCAACATAAAATTTAATTTCATTATGTATATCTTCATTTAGATTGGACATAAATAATTATAACAACATCACCTTCGATGTTGTTGCCAACCGCGGAGAAGACTTACGTTTCCCCATAAGTTCTTCCTCCGGTTTCTCCTCTCCCTTTGCCTTCTTACTAGTACATGCTAGTATAAGAAGGGCCCTGCTATGCAGGGTTTTTTTTCTTTGTGTGCTTTTCATTTAAAAAGTGAAATGGTACAGTAAAAGAAAGAGGAGGAAAAGATATGATTCAACGCTTTATAGAACTTGGAGAAGGCTACTCTGATTTATATGAATTACTTGAAATTGCCAAAACAAATCAAGAACGTATAGCACATATGTTACAATTCGAAACGATAAAAAACGATAAAAAAGTATGTTCGCTTGTTGTAATATTAAAACCAACTACTACTGGTGATTTCCAACCATTATACATATGTCGTGAAGGCATTCCTGTATTTGAAAATAAAAAAAGTAAACGTGTCATTTTATTTGAAGAAACGGCAGAACAACTCGGAAAAAAAGTGGCTACCTTTACTGTAAAACCATCTACAACTTTCCCAGAAAAAGAACTGTTTTTTAATCATTTAATTGGTATTTTACGAATGAACAATTTCATTCCTCCGATGAAATAACACGTTATTTCAAGTGAAAAATCCCCGGCTAAATTTAGCCGGGGATTTTTTCTATTAGCTATAATCGTATTCTTTTGCTCGATCAGGACGGGAATTTTCAAATTCCGTTTTTAAATACGGGCGATACGACTGTTCTATCTTTTTCACAAAAGGAAGTTTGTTCAACTTATGCATCATATGCTCAATTTGTTCCATATCACAATATACTACAGCATATTTCAATCGTTTTGATATGTAATGTATGTTACCATATTTCCTTAAAATCTTGGCATGTTTCAATGAATGTAAATAAACAATCATACTTTGTCGTTGCCCGAACATAATCTTCTCCATCTTCTCCTTTTAAAAACATATATTTTATATTCTATGAAAACCAATCAGAAATTTATAACATTACAGGACAAACTCTGTATACGTTTTCTTCCAACTTCTAAAAAACGGGGCACATCACCCCGTTTTTTTACAACCACAACCTCCGCCAGTACCACAACCTCCACCACAGCCACCAGCATCAAAGAATGGATTTCCTGTTGGCACTTTAATGGAAGAAGACACTTCCGAACCGATTGCTACACTAACTTCGTCTAATAACTTCTGCAAAGCAGTTTCTGCTCTTTTAAAAGCTGCAACCTTATCATGTAAGTCCACAGAACGCTTTAATTCTCTCATTTTCATTGACACGGTAGTATAGTCAGGATGGTATTTTCCAAAACGCTGTACTTCCTCATACCGTTCTTTCATCGCTGTAAATTGCTGAATGAGCGTCTGAAGTTCCATATCTTCATGTAATTCTCTATAATACTTACGATAATCTTCTGCTATATCTGAACAGATAATCGCTTTTGCAAGCTGCTCTGCCTTATCTAATATTAATACGCTTTCTAGCGTCGCTACAATCATGAGAGACACCTCCGAGTATCCATCATACCACATTTAGATTAGAACTACTAATTGAAGTGACTTACTCAAAAGAAAGATATAATGAAACTATTTTTACACTATATCCGTACACACTTATACATTAATATGTTCCGCTATATTATATTTAAGAACATCCCACTTTCCACTATTTTGTTTCACATAACTAATACACGCATTTTTTAATGGTGTCTTAAATGTAATTTCATCTGGTTCAATGGCATGTAAAATCGCTTTTATCGCGTGTGAGTGAGCAACAATAATAATACGTTTGCCAAAATGAGTTGTCGCAACATCTTCTAAAGCAGCAAAGCAACGAGCTACAATCTCTTCATCTCGCTCCATACCTTCTACTTTACCTTCAGCAATCAACTCTCTAACAGCCGCAACCGGCTTCCCTGAAGCTTCTCCAAAATTCCGTTCAACAAATCGCTCATCTAATAAAATCGATTGTAATCCAACTGTCTTTGCAATTTCATTAGCCGTTTCTTGCGCTCTAATTAACGGGCTACTTATAATGATATCCCACGTTTCTTCTTGTAAAGCAGCTGCACTCTGACTCGCTTGCTTCTTACCAACTTCATTAAGCGGAATATCTTCTCGCCCCTGAATAATTTCTTGAAAATTCCAATCAGTTTGTCCATGTCGTACTAAACAAATTTCCGTCATGCTGCAACTCCTTTTTAAATAATCAACCTCTATTGTAACAAAAGTTCTGCATGACGGACATATTTTTCACTTCCAATTAGGTTGCATTTTGTTGCTTCATATACTGAAACATATCAATCATGATCGAAGCAACGGCCAATTGATTTTGAAACTTTTCCACTTTATCTGGTATTGTTTTTTTGAAATGTTGCATCGCCGCTAACTCAAAAGCCTCTTTTTCTTCAGGATTTCTTGTTAATTTTCTATACCAGTACGGTTGCTCTCTAATATAGCGAGATAAATCCTCATCAGCCTTTATAAACTCCATAATTTCTGCTCTCATTATCCTTCCCCCTAATCCTTTTGAAAGAAAAACGGGTTATTTTCTGAAGTACTTTGCTCTTGCTGCGTACGGTTACCTTGAAATTGCTGAATAACTTGTTGCACGCTCCCAATTGCACTCGTCACATTGGCTAAATGGTTCTGCATTTGTTCCACGTCCAACTTTTTAAAAAAAGAAAGCATTTGCCCCATCACATCAGCAGTTTTTTCCTCTTCAGTTCGATTATCTTTTTCTTTTTTATTTTCTTTTACCGAAGAAAACGCAGGCGCTCCATCCGGTCTATAAGTTGCCCATATTGGATCTTCTTCACCAAGTAAGTACCATTCTTCATAAAATTGTTGCCATGTTTTATGACCACTTCTAACCTCATGAACCATTTTAGGGTGATGGTTTACAAATTCTTTAAACTGTTGAACCGATGGATGTAACGGTCCTTTTGTTGTTGGCATAATCCTCACCTCTCCATGTATATCTACTATATAGTAAGAAAAAAAAGGCGCATGGTTCGCCTATTTTTAGACGATTCATGCACCTTTTTTTCTGCTATTTGCATACGGTCAGATTCCCACCTACAATTCAGTGAATACGAAGTAACTAATTTGGTGATGTTAACACCCCACCGCTTACAATTTCACTTTATTTTCGAATAAAGTTTTGTGTATAAAATTTATCGTATACACCAACACCTAATCCTGTAAATTGTTCATTTAATAAATTCTTTCTATGCCCCTCACTATTTAACCAACCTTGCACTGCCGCAATTCCATCACTATGTTGCGCCGCTATGTTCTCACCAGCAAGTTGAAATCCTACTTTCCCGCGCTGCAAACGATCTCCTAGTGTACCTAATGTAGGTGAGTCATGAGAAAAATAATTATTGTCTTTCATATCTTTACTGTGACCAACAGCAACATCTGCTGTTTCCTGATCCCATGTTAATAATGGTAATTTATGACGACTTCGAATGATATTTGTTAAATCAAAAATTTGTTGCATATTCCCATTTTCTACTTGTTTTATTTTTTCTGGAGTCAATGGTTGTTCTGCTATTAATTCACCTGAATAAACGAGCTGATACGGTCTTTGGCGTAATAAAGTTTCATCATCCATATAACGAACACCAACAAGCTCATGTGTAAATTGATCAAAATACAATTGCGCCCATCCATCTTCTACAGGTATTAACGGTTGTTCCATGACTTCGGTATCAGATAGCTCAAATTGATAACTATTTTTCCCTCTTTTTAATGAAATTTCATGCGAAAGCGGACTTTTTTTATATACTTCTTCATATTTTTCATTTATATAATAAGGTGGAACCTTAACTTGTTCACCAGCTGCGTATGCCGTTACAACTTTACGTTCAGAAACTCCAAATTGAACATACTGAGTTAAATCCTGGTTGTATACCCACCATTCATATCCGTATGCAGATGGCTCTATTCGAGAGGGTTCTCCCCACTTCGCTAATAAGTTTTCAGAGTCTTCACCAATCATATTTAAAACAGTGTCTGAGGAGTCTTCCTTAATTTGCTTTTTCTTTTTCACAATTTTATTTTCTTGCTTTGATTGAGATGGGGTTAATATATATTGTGAAACGAGTAATTTCCCGTATAAATCAACAGCTAAAATTAAAAATGTAATCATTACGATACGCAATAATTTCTTCAAACGATATACCTCCTGAACAAAACATAAAATTGAGATATACACAAATCCTTTTCTTTCTTTTTGTGTGTACCGTACTCTTTTCACTATATCATATTTTTGTGAAAAAAGTCTGGATTATCCCTTTTCTCTCAATATGAATTGCACTTTCTTATTATTCATACTATTATAAAAATAATGGTGTAACATTAAAAAAGGAGGTATTATATGCAATTTACAAATACGCAATTTAATGGAGCCGTCGTTGAATTAACTCTTTTAACTGAAATCATGGAAAACAACCACTTCGTACTTGCCGGACAGTGGGATTATGAGCGAGTTACATACGATTATAAATTTGAAATATTAAAGGATGTTTATTATTTACGAGTGCAAGGAGTTGCTGTTGAAGGTGACATTGGCAGTAGACACGCTGAAGTAAAACTACTTCCCCCCTTATTAGGAAAACATTATTATCCTCACGGCGTTGAATATGGTGATGATGAGACTTTCCCAACGAATGTACTTCAAAAAAGCGAACAACTCCTACAAAATGTCGAAAAAGAGTTAAAAGAATTTCAAATTATTGATTAACAAAAACAAGCGCATCAATATGATGCGCTTGTTTTATTTCCCTTCCCTAAGAATGAATCGTTTTTTTTACTGGATATCCATAAATAGATCCATCTTTTACTTTAATCTCATCTTCCCAAGGAACCTTATATTTACCTTCAGCTAAATCTTTTACAAACGTATATGGATTTTCTTTCACCCCACCAGGAGTTGCTACATATCCTCTTGAACCTAGATTATATATATTATTTTCCAATCCCCATCCTAATCTAGCCTGATCTGCTAGTTCTGGATATACTTCAGCAGTAACAATCTCCCAAGGATTTCGATGTCCCTGTACTAAAGTAGTCCCATCAAAATTACATACTTGTCCTTCACCAAAGTAATAAAATACGCCATCATAACCCGCTAAGTTTACCGACAATGTATACATTAAATTCTGCCATGCATTTGAACGATTGGTTAGCATCCATTGTTCACTAACTTGTGTACTATATCCAGAAATACGAATTAAGACATTTGCACCTTTATAGGCCGCTTCACGAGCTACTTCAGGGAACATGCCATCATGACAAATACAAACAGCTAATTTACTTCCTCCAGGTCCATCACAAACAGGTAAGCCTAAATCTCCAGCTTTCCAAGGCTCGACTGGCACCCAAGGATTTAGCTTACGATACTTCAAAATCATTTCACCTTGTGGATCAATAATAACTGCTGTATTATATGGCTCTCCACCATCAGGATTTTTCTCCATTATTGAAAAAACACCATATACTTTAGATTCTTTACATGCCTCAGCAAATAAGTCTGTTTCTGGCCCAGGCACTGTGCATAAAAATTCTTCTGTAGTCCATTTTTTTGTATTGAGCCCTTGTGTACTATATTCAGGAAATACTATCAATTCTAAACCAGGGTAACCTGATTTGGTCGAATGAATTGTTTTTATGATTTGTTGAATTTGTTTATCAATGTCTGCACGCGATTCTACTACTGGTACTGGATATTGAATTAGTGCTGTCAAAAAACCACTAATCGGCTTTACCATACTTCCACTACTACCCATTTAAACTCCCCCTTAAAATAGTTCGTGTTTATTAAAGATAACAATATATATTTGTAACTCTCTAAAAAACTTGCACTACATATGGAATTATTACGCATGAAAGCTAGTAGTAAATTTTATCTCCACTTTTAGTACACGCCTACACTAACTTAACATAAAAAGTTAGAAAATTCAATCTTTTTAAGGTAGCTAAAACTAAAAAGAAAAAGCGCATGGAATCCCATACACTTTTTTTACTTAGTCTGTAAATACGGCGGCAATTGTTGCAACTGCTCCTTATCCTTTTCACGTTCTCTACGTGCCCATCTAAAGAATACATAGCCTATAATTGTACCGTACACTATTTCCTGGACAATTTTCATTATGATACCACCAGTTTGCTGGTCTTGTACGACTGGCATCCAGTGCAAAAATTCTGGTCCCGTTATATTTAAATCTGATAAAGTGCCCGCTGGTACACATAGTTCCATCGCTTTCATCCAAGCAGCCGGATCCGTATACGTTGCAAATAACGGGGCTGTCGCAAAAATGATTAACGCACAAGCAGGCGTTAATAATATGCCATTAGCAAACATATAACCAAGTTTCTTTATATCACTTAATGTTTGATATTCTGGTAATGGATTTAACATCGGCCACCACATCATGATTGCTGTAAAAAACAATATAGCGAGACAAATAGGATGAGCTATTTGACTTTGTTTTACCGTATCAAAAACAACTGGTAAATGATAAAAAGAAAACAGGCCGTTAAATACAAATAACGCAATAAGCGGTTTAGCAAATGCCTTTAATATAATTTGAACAAACTTAAAAGAAGTAATGTAACGATATAACCAAATTGGTATACCAAGCAACAGTAACGGTGGAACTGCAATATACATGACTGCCATTTCAAACATATGAGCACTAAATATAATATGGCCAATTAAATCAATAGGCCCTCCCTTTACAAAATACAAAAGAACAATACCAGTCGTAAAATAAAAAATTTGCTTCTTACTTACCTTCGTCGCATTTTCAAATCGCATTCTATATGGCCCAATAATTAAGAAGTACCCAATAAGAATCGAAAGCATAAATAATAAAAAGATTGGACTCCATAAAGCCTGAAAACCAAATATCCACAAGTTACTCATTTTCACACCTACCTTCGTAAGGTTATCTCATAATATGAAGAGGGAGCTGTGACAACACAAGCTCCCTTATTTTTCACTTTTCAAATCCACACGATTGTCATAAAAGCTAAAATTGTAATTAACCCTATTAGCAGACCAGAGTAAAGAAAGAAACTTGCTGCTTCATGTCCTTTATGACTCATATGCATAAAATAATACAATTGAAAAATTACTTGTACCACTGCTAATAGTAAAATAAACGGTACAGAGAAAATCGGACTAAAAGTTTTTGGATACGCCACCGCTACAAATGCAACTAATGTTAAAAAAATCATTAATGCAAACGTAATAACTTGATGCCTCATTTCCTCCGCACTTTTTCTCTTCCGATAAACAAGATCAACTTTAGGATTATTCGTTTGCTTTATCGCCATTGTTTATCCCACCATTCCCATTAAATATACTACAGTGAAAATAAACACCCAAACTACGTCAATAAAGTGCCAATAAATCGATGCAACATAAAACTTCGGTGCATTGTATAAATTTAGACCTCTCTTCGCATTTCTAAAGATTAATGTTAGAATCCAACATAACCCAAACAATACGTGGAGTCCATGTGTACCAACAAGAGCATAAAACGCAGAGCCAAACGCACTACTTCTCATAGTATGCTTAAATTCATGTGTATAATGATAAAACTCATATATCTCAAACCCTAAAAACCCTAAACCTAGCAATACTGTTACTAGTAACCAAAGCTGCATTTTCTTAAAGTTAAAGTTTTTCATGTGATACATCGCATATACACTCGTTAAGCTACTCGTTAATAAAAGCATCGTCATAATGAAAACGAGTGGCATTTGGAACATCTCTTGAGATGTTGGTCCACCATTTGTAGAATTCTTTAACGCTAAATATGTTCCGAATAAGGAAGCGAACAACACTGTTTCGCCTCCAAGAAATAACCAAAAACCGACAAACTTATTTTTCCCTTCAAGGGTTGCTTTTTCAGGCTCTGCTGGAAATGTTTCATTCGTTAATTTTTCATCTACATGCATTATGCCTTGCCCCCCTTATCCTCTAAATCTTCTTTATGAATATGATACCCATGATCATCAATTACTGAACGTAGGAACATTGCGCCAAATGTAATGATTAAACCAATAATTGCTACTAATAACCAGAACTTATCTTTTCCGCCCTGCATATACATCGCACCAAATGCCGCTATAAACAATCCGAAAGAAATGACAAATGGTGAAAACGAAGGATTTGGCATATGAATATCACCAACTGGTTCCGCTGCTGTCATCTCTTTATTACCTTCACGTTTTTCAATCCAAAACGGATCTAATCCGCGAACAAATGGTAATTGTTTAAAGTTATATTCTGGTGTCGGTGCTGGCATTGTCCATTCTAATGTACGTGCATCCCACGGATCACGACCAGCTTTTTCTTTTGATACTGTCGTTTTAATTACATTGAATAGAAGAACAATCGTTCCAAGAGCCATAAACACCGCTCCGATGGAACTAATCATATTCCCCATTTCCAACCCTTGCCCTTCAAGATATGTGTAGTAACGGCGTGGCATACCAATCAAGCCAAGGAAATGCTGAATAAAGAACGTTAAATGGAAGCCGATAAAGAATAGCCAGAACGTTATCTTTCCTAATGTTTCATTTAATACTTTATTAAACATCAGTGGCCAATAATAATGAGCTCCTGCAAGTAAACCAAATACAACACCGCCAACGATTACATAATGAAAATGCGCTACTACGAAATAGTTATCATGAAATTGATAATCAGCTGGTGCAGATGCTAGCATAACCCCTGTAACTCCACCCATTACGAATGATGGAATGAAAGCTACTGCCCACATCATTGGTGTCGTAAAACGAATACTTCCGCCCCACATTGTAAAGAGCCAGTTGAATATTTTGATACCAGTTGGAACCGCAATCGCCATTGTTGCGACCGAGAAAATAGCATTAGCAACTGGACCAAGTCCAACAGTAAACATATGGTGCGCCCATACCATAAATCCTAAAAATCCAATTAATACAGTCGCAAACACCATCGATGAATAACCAAACAATCGTTTTTTCGAAAATGTCGCGAAGATTTCTGAGAATATTCCGAAAGCTGGGAGTATAAGAATGTATACTTCTGGATGACCGAAAATCCAGAATAAATGCTCCCATATAATTGTATTCCCGCCCAATGCCGGATTAAAGAAACTTGTTCCAAATAAACGATCTAACATTAAAAGTCCTAATCCTACAGTTAACGGCGGAAAAGCGAATAATATAAGCGAAGATGTTACAAATGTCGTCCATGTAAACATCGGCATACGCATGTACGTCATTCCTGGCGCCCGCATATTAATAATGGTTACAAGGAAGTTAATACCTCCAATTAATGTACCAATACCTGAGATTTGCAAGCCGAGTACATAGAAATCAACACCATGACCTTTAGAGGCTAAAGCTAAAGATGCATAAGATGTCCATCCTGCATCAGGTGCTCCACCTAAAAACCAACTTAAATTTAAAAATACTCCACCAAAGAAAAATAACCAAAATCCGAGTGAATTCAAAAACGGGAACGCTACATCACGTGCACCAATTTGAAGTGGTACAGCGGCGTTCATAAATGCAAACACGAGTGGCATAGCTGCGAGGAAAATCATTGTTGTACCGTGCATCGTTAATACTTGATTATAAGCATCCCCAACAAGAAAAGCGTTGTTAGGAATCGCTAATTGAAGGCGAATAAATAGAGCTTCTATTCCGCCTATTACAAAAAACAATCCACCTGCAATTAAATAGAGAATGGCAATCTTTTTATGGTCTACTGTCGTTAAATAATCCCATATGACAGCACCCATCCCCTGTTTTTTTGCTACAGAACTCACGTTTTCAACCTCCCCTTCGCGAATAATCCCTCTTTACTTTTCAACTTTTAACGTTTGTAAGTATGCATTTAATGCATCAATTTGATCATCCGTTAAGTTGCCATATTTGCCAGTCATTTTGTTTCCTGGCTTCATATTTTCAGGATCTTTCAGCCATTTTTTTAAGTTTTCTTCATTGTTTTCGGCAATACCGGCAACCATATCGCGATCCGCAAAGTTTGCTAAGTTTGGTGCGATACGAGCGGAAGGTGGTCTACTATCATTAGATCCAACTGCATGACAACCAATACAGCTTTTATTAAATATTTCTTGGCCCTCTTGCGCCTTTGTTGAAGCTACTTCTTTCTTCCCATCAATCTTCTTCATATCAGCAAGCCATTTTTTGTACTCGCTTTCATCTAAAGCTTTCACTTTAAATTGCATTAAAGAATGTGATGGGCCGCAAAATTCTGTACAAAAACCATTATAAGTGCCCGATTTATCTGCCTTTAACCACATTTTGTTCACATTGTCTGTATTTGTATCCATTTTCCCTGCTAAAGATGGAACCCAAAATGAGTGTTTAATATCGGCACCCTTCAAATTTAAATACACTTTCTTACCTGTGGGGATGACCAAATCTTGCGAAGTTACTATCTTTTCTGATTTATAAGAAAATTCCCACCAATAAAGATTCGCTGTTACATCAACAACGATAGTATCTTTATCAATATTCTTTTTCTCCATCGCACTTACATCAGCAAGTTTGAATGTATATGTAACTGTTGGAACAGCTAAGATTAGTAAAAGAATAATCGGAATAACTGTCCATATAATTTCTAGCTTGTGATTCCCTTCAACTTGCTCTGGAATATAATCTTCCTGACCTTTCTTTTGTCGGAAACGCACAATTACATATAAGAAAATAATAGTAACTACTAGTACTACTCCTACCATGATTGCACTCGCCAGTAGAAGTAAATCATATTGCATTTTTGCTACTTCTCCTTGCGGAATTAAAGTAGATTGAAAGGCTTTACCGCATCCCCCTAACAGTAAAGCCAGCAGTGAAACGAACGAAAGCAGTCGCCACTGTTTCTTCATACAAACAACCCCCACTTTCCTTGTGAATTAGATTGTACTTTATAGTTAAGTAAAGTAAATCTCAACGTAAAGAAATCCAATTATGTCGTTGTCTTAGAAGAATGTAACTACAATCATTGATACAAATAAGATTGTTAAATAATTTAGGGAATAAACAAACATTTGCACGGACCATTTGATGTCATCTTTCTTACGGAAGCCATAAAATCCTAAAACGATCCATCCGATGTTAAGCAGTGTTGCAATTACCATAAATGTTATCCCTAGTCCACTCATATAAAATGGTAGTGGTAATAAACATACTGTCCAAATCATAATTTGGCGTTTCGTAATTTCAAATCCATGAACTACAGGAAGCATTGGAATTCCTGCATTTCGATATTCATCAACACGTTTCATTGCTAATGCAAGGAAATGTGGGATTTGCCAAATAAACATAATTAAAAATAACATCCAAGCAATTGGATGGCCTAAAGATGGATCGATTGCTGCCCATCCAATTAAAGGAGGAACTGCACCAGATATACTACCTACAACAGTATTTAGTGTATACTTTCTCTTTGTCCATAAACTATATAGAACAACATATGTGAAAGCACCAATAAATCCCATTAAGACTGCCATTGGTGTTGTTAATAATAAAAATACAAAACCAAGAAGTAATATGACTAGTCCAAATGTAAGTGCAAATCCTGGTTTATACTTTCCAGTAACCGTTGGACGGGTCTTTGTTCTTTCCATTAATGGATCGATGTCTCGATCAATGTAGTTGTTTAAACAACATACCCCTGCCATAACTAATCCAGAACCAACGATTGTAAAGAATAACTTATCCAGATTGTCCATTACACTTAATCCATTAAAGTGTAATGCCAACCAAAATCCTGTAAATACAGTAAGTGTATTTGAGTTTACAATCCCCATTTTAACGAGTGCTTTTAAATCTTGTAACCGAGTTGTTTCCGGTACACTTGTAACAGCGGACTCATCATGCAGCTCACTTGTTGCATGGTTCATCACTCTAACCCCCTCTTAAAACTTTCATCTTTCTTTTTGCGCATATTTCAAATGAAATAATTCGCTTCTATATAGCAATATTATTACAGTAGAAACATTGTTAACCCATTCTACTACTAATCTACGCCCATACTCCAATATATTAAATCATATTTCCCGAACATTTTGTGAAGAAAACATGAACTTTTTGTGTCGAATATGAAAAACTTCATTCTGACTTGTCCTTATCATAACATGATGTTACCTTCTATAATAAACTATTTTGTCTTATTTAACACGTATTCTCCCCATTTCTTTTCAAAATAGCCTATTTTTCACCTAAAATTTTCCTTAGGAACCCTGTTTTTACACCTATTTTCTCCCCCTTTCCTTCCCCCTCCATTTCTTTGCTATTTTATTATTTTTTATATATCATAGGAACTAGCGCGTTTTATTCTATACATAATGGAATGAAAATATTTCGCAATAACTTCATAGCAGAAAGATGGTGAAAGAGATTGCAACGCTTTATTAAATGGTTAGCAGTCATTACAAGCCTTGATTTATTAATAGTTTTATTAGGAGGCGCTTTAGTTACAAAAACAGGTTCTGGTCAAGGTTGTGGTAAATCATGGCCACTTTGTAACGGTGAATTTGTTCCATCTAATTTATCAATGGAAACTATTATTGAACTTAGCCACCGATTAACATCCGGATCAGCTGGAATTCTTGTCACTCTCCTTTGTATTTTGTCCTGGAAATATTATAAACATGTGCGTGAAACAAAAACGTTAGCAATTTTATCCTTCGTATTTTTAGTTGCACAAGCATTAATGGGAGCAGCAGCAGTTGTTTGGGGCCAAATGCCAGCTGTACTTGCTATCCACTTCGGTATTTCCTTAATTTCATTTGCTTCTGTCATTTTATTAACGTGTCTTATCTTTGAAATTGACCAAAAATTTGATGCACGTTCACTTATTATGGACAAAAAAATGAAATTTCATATTTATGGTGTAACAATTTACAGTTATATCGTCGTCTACACAGGTGCTTTAGTACGTCACGAACGAGCTAGCTTAGCCTGTCCAGACTTTCCTTTATGTAGCAAAAACAGACCTATGCCAACTCAACTACATGAATGGGTTCAAATGGGCCATAGAGTTGCAGCGATGTTAATTTTCGCTTGGATACTATACGCGATGATTCTCGCTATTCGCCATTACAAACAGCAACCTGTCGTATATTGGGGATGGATCATTTCATTTATCCTTGTTACACTTCAAGCTGTAGTAGGAGTTTTAGTTGTATTTACAAACGCTAGTTTAGCAATGGCATTGTTACATTCTCTATTCATTTCTTGCTTGTTTGCCGTACTATGCTATTTAGTTATGTTAGGAACAAGAAGTAAAGTGAATGCAAAAGAAGCCGAATTAACTTCTAAACAAACAAAATAATTTAAAACTAAAATCCCTTGCCGAATTGGCAAGGGATTTTTTGCAATAAAAAAAGAGCTGTATTTTACACAGCTCTTTTTTTATTTTAGTGATCTAATTCAATAAGTAAATCACCCGTTTGAATCGCATCACCATCGTTAACATATACTTTCTTCACTTTACCATTGAACGGCGCTTGAACTGTCGTTTCCATTTTCATCGCTTCTGTAATTGCCATAGAATCGCCTTTTTTCACTTCATCGCCTTCTTTTACAACTACTTTAATTACCGTTCCTGGCATCGTTGCACTAATATGATTTGGATTCTCACGGTTTCCTTTCACACGTTGTGCAACTGTTGCTTTTACACTCTCGTCTTTCACGATAATTTCACGTGGTTGACCGTTAAATTCCAAGTAAAGGACACGATTTCCATCCGGCTGAGGTTCTCCAATTGATACTAGTTTAACCATCAATGTTTTACCCTGTTCAATTTCTACATCAATTTCTTCACCTAGTCTCATACCATAGAAGAACGTCGGTGTATCAAGTACAGATACATTTCCATAAAGCTCAGCAACTTTTTCATAATCCATAAATACTTTTGGATATAAAGCATATGCAACTACATCAAAAATCGTTACTTCGCGTCCAAGTTTATGGAATAATTCTTCTTTTAATGCTTCGAAATCTACTGGCTCTAGTAATTCACCTGGTCTTACTGTTAACGGCTCTTTCCCTTTTAAAATAATCTTTTGTAATTCTTTCGGGAAACCACCATACGGTTGACCTAAATCACCAGAGAACATTTCAACAACAGACCCTGGGAAGTCCATCGCATGTCCACGCTCTAAAACATCTTGTTCTGTCAGATGGTTTTGAACCATAAATAATGCCATATCACCAACAACTTTTGATGATGGCGTTACTTTTACAATATCTCCAAACATGTCATTCACACGGCGGTACATTACTTTCACTTCATCGAAGCGATCTCCTAAACCAACCGCCTTCGCTTGTTGCTGAAGATTACTATACTGTCCACCCGGCATTTCATGCATATATACCTCTGTATGAGGCGCATTCATACCACTTTCAAACGGTGCATAGTATTTGCGTACATCTTCCCAATAATGAGATAGTTTTTCTAAAGAATCTATATTAACATCTGGTTGTCTTTCGTTTCCACCTAATGCATAGTATAGCGTGTTCGCACTTGGTTGTGACGTTTGACCAGCCATAGAACTCACTGCTACATCGACGATATCAACACCCGCTTCAATTGCCTTCGTATACGTTAATATACCATTTCCACTCGTATCGTGCGTATGCAGGTGAATCGGAATCGACACTGTCTCTTTTAATGCAGAAACTAAATCATATGCTGCATTTGGTTTTAATAAGCCCGCCATATCTTTAATACCTAAAATGTGAGCTCCTGATGCTTCTAACTCTTTTGCTAAATTTTTATAGTAATTTAAATCATATTTACTACGCAGTGGATCATGGATATCCCCTGTGTAGCACATTGTTGCTTCTGCAATTTTACCAGTGTCTCGTACAGCGTCAATTGCAACTCTCATGCCTTCCATCCAGTTTAAGCTATCAAAAATACGGAATACATCAATGCCTGCTTGAGCAGAACATTCCACAAATTTTTGAATTAAATTATCTGGATAGTTTTTGTATCCAACTGCGTTTGAAGAACGAAGTAACATTTGGAATAAAACGTTCGGCATTTTTGCACGAAGATCTAGTAATCGTTCCCATGGATCTTCTTTTAAGAAACGATACGCAACATCAAACGTTGCACCGCCCCACATTTCCGCTGAGAATAGGTTCGGTAACATTCTCGCTGTTGGCTCCGCAATTTGATGTAAATCTTTTGTACGAATACGAGTTGCAAGTAATGACTGGTGTGCATCACGGAATGTTGTATCCGTTAAAAGTACACGTTTTTGATCCTGTACCCATTTTACTAATCCGTCCGCTCCACGCTCGTCCAAAATTTGTTTCGTTCCATTTTGGATTGGCTCTGAATGTTTTAAACATGGAATACGAGCATCTGGGAATATTGGTTTTTCTTTTTTACCTACTCCTGGGAAACCATTTACTGTTACTGTACCAATGTAATTTAACATTTTCGTTCCACGGTCTTTACGTTTCGGGAACAAGAACAATTCAGGTGACGCATCGATAAATGAAGTATCATATTCTCCTGATAAGAAGTTTTTATGTTTTACTACATTCTCTAGGAATGGAATATTTGTTTTAATACCACGAATACGGAATTCTTTTAAGTTACGTTCCATTTTTGCAGCAGCTTGCTCAAAAGTAAGTGCCCAAGTTGTAACTTTTACAAGTAAAGAATCGTAGTACGGTGTAATAACTGCACCTTGGAAGCTATTTCCTGTATCAAGACGTACACCAAAACCACCGCCTGATCGATACGCCATAATTTTTCCTGTATCCGGCATAAAATTATTTAGCGGATCTTCAGTTGTTACACGAGATTGAATTGCAAATCCATGTACAACTACTTCCTCTTGCTTCGGAACACCTACCATTTTGCTATGTAATGAATGTCCATCAGCTATTAAAATTTGTGATTGAACAATATCTACTCCCGTAATCATTTCTGTAATCGTATGTTCTACTTGAACACGTGGATTTACTTCAATAAAGTAAAACTCATCATCTTTTACAAGGAATTCTACTGTTCCTGCATTTAAATAATTTACATTTTTCGTTAACTTCACAGCAGCATCACAAATACGCTGACGCAGATCATCTGAAAGTGATACACTCGGTGCAATTTCTACAACTTTTTGATGACGACGTTGTACAGAACAGTCACGCTCGTATAAATGAACAACATTGCCTTCTTCATCTGCTAAAATTTGTACTTCTATATGTTTAGGTTTTTCAACGAATTTTTCGACGTAAACTTCATCATTACCAAAGGCTGCTTTCGCTTCTGATTTCGCTCGATTATATGATTCTCCTAATTCCTCACTAGTACGCACAATACGCATACCACGACCGCCACCCCCAAGGGATGCTTTAATAATAATCGGGTAATCATACTTTTCAGCAAATTTTTCGACTTCTTCTAATGAATTTACTGGACCATCACTACCAGGTATAACTGGAATTTGTGCTAGCTGCGCTTGTGTTCTTGCTTTCACTTTATCTCCAAACATATCTAAATGCTTACTTTTCGGACCGATAAAGATAATTCCTTCTTCTTCACAACGTTTAGCGAATTGAATATTTTCTGACAAGAAACCATATCCAGGGTGGATTGCATCTACATGATTACTTTTTGCAATCTCAATAATGCCTTCAATATCTAGATAAGCATCAATTGGTTTTTTTCCTTCCCCAACTAAATAGGACTCATCGGCTTTATAGCGATGATAAGAACCACTATCCTCTTTAGAATAGATTGCAACTGTTTTTAATCCAAGTTCCGAACAAGCTCGAAACACACGAATTGCAATCTCTCCACGGTTAGCTACCAATACTTTTTGAATACGTTGCAGCTTTGTCATGATTTTCCCCCTCTACTTTCCTACCACTCTAGAGATAAAATATATACACACCTTAAAAAGCGTGAAGTTCTTCACTTTCCACATTATATTATACTTAGAAAGCTTCACTTTATTTTTATCCATCATACCTTATTTTTTAACAAATGATAAGTTTTCTGTGCAATTTGTTTCACAAAAATAGTATAGCATACCTCTTCCTTTTCTAACAACTTAATTGTATATCACATTTAACTTAATGTGATATATCTTTTAACTGAAAGAGAAATTAGTACATCATATTTAAAACTACTTAAAAATAAAAACACATCATGCTCTAAAGCACAATGTGTTTTTATTTTACAACTACAAGATGTGGTCCATTTTGTTCTTTTTCTTTCATTAATCCATTCTGTTGTTTCTCTTGTCGTTTCACGTGACTAGCAATATTGAGTAGTATCCCCATCGCAAGTAGATTAGCTAATAAAGAACTACCACCGTAACTGACAAACGGTAATGGTACTCCGGTAAGTGGTATTACTCCAGACATACCACCAACATTAATAAACGTTTGAACTCCAAACAAGCTTGCAATTCCGATAGCTATTAAACTTCCAAATGGATCTGTACACTTTTGTGCGACTCTAAATGATCGAATAATTATAAGCAATAAACAAATCAAAATGATTGCTACGCCTATAAAACCAAGTTCTTCCGATATAATTGCCATAATAAAATCCGTTTGTGGTTCTGGTAAATAACCATACTTTTGCACACTATTTCCTAATCCCCTACCATTAAGCCCTCCAGAAGCAATTCCAATAAATGAATTCACCAATTGGAATCCATCCTTTTGAGGATCATTAAACGGATCAAGGAAAACAGAAAAACGTGCCTTTTGATATGGATTTAATGCATAATTGCCAAGAAGATATAGTGCCGGAATCCATACTATAGAAGTTAAAGCAATTCGTTTAATCCATAAGTTAACCTGTACTCCCGAACAAAGGAACATAATTCCTACTGTTCCTGCAATTAACAAATCAGTACCTAAATCATTTTGCTTTAATATTAAAAACATGATTATACCAACACCAATAAGTACTGGACCTGACCCTTTGGAAACAGGTGTATTCGTTTCTTGTCTTTTGGCAAAGAAATGAGCTAAGACGAGAATAACTGTTATCTTAACAAATTCTGCAGGCTGTATTCCAAATATCCACCCGTTTGCACCGTTTACTTTCTTAGTGAAAAAGGCAGCTGCTGCTAATAATGCAACACTAATTCCATAACTCCCCAATAAAAAGATTCGTTTTCTCCACACTTTATATGGGATAATAGCAAGAATTATTAATAACACTGTTCCAGCAGCTAAAGTAATTAATTGTCTTTTAAAAAAGAAATTTGCTGGTTTATCAAATCGCGAAATCGCAACAATGGAACTAGAACTATATACCATTATTACTCCCAGCACACATAAGATAACAAGAGGAAGTAACAATGAATAATCCATTGATTTCCATACTTTTTTCATTTCATTTCCTCTTTCTGTTTCAATTTAATTATTGTTGTATTCCATATGTATATTGATTCTTCCTGCTTTATTATACAAATAAAAAGCTCAAACTAATTTAGTTTGAGCCCCCTTATTTGAACCCGTTATTGTTGTTTGTTTG
>NZ_JAKUEU010000075.1:0-25001 GCF_022663075.1 Bacillus cereus group sp. BfR-BA-01441 | reverse complement strand
TAACATTTGTTACAATAGTAAAAATAGAGGAGGGACGTTATATGCCAAAGGGTACAGGTAAGGTTATTGCACAGAATAAAAAAGCATTTCATGATTATTTCATCGAAGAAACATACGAAGCAGGGCTTGTCCTTCAAGGAACGGAAATTAAGTCGATTCGCGCTGGACGCGTAAACTTGAAAGATGCGTTTGCACGTGTACATAATGGTGAAGTATGGGTTCATAATATGCACATTAATACGTACGAACAAGGGAATCGTTTCAACCATGATCCACTTCGTACGAGAAAATTACTTCTGCATAAAAAAGAAATTGATAAACTAGCGGGCGCTGCGAAAGAAACAGGTTACGCATTAGTTCCACTTAGAATTTATTTGAAAAATGGATTTGCAAAGATGGCACTTGGTTTAGCAAAAGGTAAGAAGCAATATGATAAACGTCACGATTTAAAAGAGAAAGAAGCTAAACGTGAAATTGCACGCGCGTTCCGTGATCGCCAAAAGATGTAATACAGATATTTACATTTGTAAAATGGAGCGCGTATGTTATAATAACTTATGTAAGGTTGTTGCACATTGAAAAACAGCTCTTAGTAGCTATCACGATATTTTCTTCGTATGCTCCATTTTTATCATGGGGACGTTACGGATTCGACAGGGATAGTTCGAGCTTAGGTTGCGAGTCGAGGGGATCGGCCTCGTTAAAACGTCAAAGCCTATAATTGGCAAACAAAACAATCTTTCTTTAGCTGCTTAATTGCACTAAAGGTTCCTCCCTCCATCGTCCATGTGGTAGGGTAAGGGACTCAAACTAAGTGGACTACGCCGGAGTTCGCCGTCTGAGGACAAAGGAAGAGAACAACCAGACTAGCAACTTGGAAGCCTGTCGATAGGCCGAAGAGTTCGCGAAATGCTAATATATCGACT
The DNA here is from genome assembly GCF_022663075.1 of Bacillus cereus group sp. BfR-BA-01441. Lineage (NCBI taxonomy): Bacteria > Bacillati > Bacillota > Bacilli > Caryophanales > Bacillaceae > Bacillus > Bacillus cereus group sp. BfR-BA-01441. Next base: position 24,075 of record NZ_JAKUEU010000075.1, on the reverse strand, counting down.
ACACTCGTAGAAGCTTAAGTGCCGATATTTTTGGACGTGGGTTCGACTCCCACCGTCTCCACCAATACATATTTGGTGGTTTTTTTATTTTATATATAACAAGAAGCATAAGGCGGCCGTTTTGGCCAACTTATGCTTCTTTTAGTTTACGGCCAACTTATGCTTCCAATATAAAAAAATGGGTTAATAAGTCAGCTCTTTAGTTCATATAAGGGTCCCGCCAACCAAATGACATACAAAAAACGCCATCCTTTCCTGTGATTCTACAGAAAGAATAGCGTATTTTTTCATTTTTTGGGGTATTTTATTTTGTTAACTTGATAGCGATGTGGTGCTACCCCTAAGTATGAAAAATTTATTTTGGAAGCCTGATTTTATTCTCTAATCCTATAACCCGCATTGGTCCTTGTAAGGTTAGTTTAGTTAACAAAGCGGCCATAAAAGCAGGACTATATTTCATACCATTTTCTAGCCAAGTACTAATGACACCTATATGTGCTGAAGTAATATAGCTAGTAAAAATCTCCTTTGGAATACCTAATTCTTCATCAGATTCTACAATAGAAGATAATAAATCACCATATACTTTTTCTTGAACAATTTGTAACATACGACGTCGGAATTCTGGTAACCCTCTATCCCCTAACATCACTTTAAAAAAATCATGATTTTCGGCTATATATTCAAAAAGCCTTAAAAAAGAAAGTGGTGGATTATGTTCATTAACTTCTTGGATTGTTCCATTTCTTTCTTTAGGTTTTACTCGTTCTATTAATTCTTCTAACGTCTCATCCATACTTTTCAAAAGAAAATCCTGCTTATCTTGGTAATGTAAATAAAACGTGCCACGAGTAAGCTCCGCTTTATCTGTAATATTTTGAACAGAAATCGTATTCAAATCTCTTTCTTCCAGAAGCTCAATAAGAGCATCCCTTAAATACCTAGTAGTTCTCTTTACACGAGGATCAATTTTTTTATTTTTAGACATAGTTCCTTCTCCTTGTCTATAATTTCAAATCTTTTGGACGATATGTATCGAATTGTCTTTTATAAGACATTATAGAGTTTTTTGCACATTGACCAAAATCCATAACTTGATAAAATTATTATATACAAAGCGTTCATTAATTGACAATAAGTAAACTAATGAACATATTGTATATAATATAACATGAAGGGAACGATTTATTATGAAAGCATCACGTCTTATTGATGTTCACCATCACATTATTCCAGAGGAATACAGTTCAACTCTTGAATATTTTGGAGTTGCAAAATCAGGAGGCATGCCTATCAAAAAATGGACTCCTGAAGATAGCATTGCAATGATGGACCGTTTAGGAATTGAAGTTGGTATCGGTTCTATTTCCGAACCTGGTCTAATTCCTGTTGCAAATCCTGATTTAGCAAAAAAACTTGCTCGCAGTATTAATGAATTCCAAGCGGAAATGATTGCTAAATATCCAAAACGTTTTGGAGGCTTCGCATTTTTACCACTTCCACACGTTGAAGAATCAATTGAAGAGTTAAAATATGCCTTAGATGAACTTAAACTAGACGGTGTTGGTTTATTATCTAACTATAATGGTCATTTTCTAGGTGACCCAATCTTTGACGAATTAATGGATGAATTAAACAAACGTAATGCAGTAGTATTTATTCACCCTAGTGCACCAGTTGAAGCAAGCCCACGCGCAAGATTCTTAACAGCGGACTTCATGGCAGAGTTTACATTCAATACAACTCGTGCGGCTGCTAACCTTGTGTTAAGTGGTACAATCGAACGTTGTCCAAATATTAAATTTATCCTTGCTCATGCAGGTGGTACACTTCCATATTTAAAATGGAGAATCGGACAATCTTACCGTTCAGCTAAAGTTTGGATGAATGATCCATTAGTATCTGAAAGATGGACAACACTAACAAAAGACCCTGAAGAATATATCAGCAATTTCTATTTTGAAACAGCAATTTCTACTCAACCAGCAACTTTTGAAGCTTTAAAAGATACAACTGATTCATCACACATTTTATTTGGTAGTGATGCACACTATGCTCCTGAAGACTGGACAAAAGAAATGATTGAAAGAATTTCTAATTATCCAAACTTCGATGATAAAACTATCGAAGACATTTCAAGAAATAATGCTCTTAAACTCTTCCCACGCTTTAAATAATGGTTTAAATAAAGACAAAAGGTACAGATAAAAATAAACGCTAGTCATAATGAATAGACACCCCGACGAATGTCGCAGGCATTTTAAAAAGCCCAATTTGAACATCACTGTTTGAATTGGGCTTTTACTGTTTATTAATTTGTATAACTTTGGGGCGAATGAAAATAAATCATGAAACAAAGAAAAACCCTGTTATTATTGCATTACTCATTGCAACAGGAATGTTATCTGGTAAAAAAGAAAAACATTTTTTTGCACAGTAGACAAGTTGAAGCAGAAAATTAAGCTAACTTTGTAGAATAACCTAACTACGTTTAGGTTCTAGATGAAAAATTATAAAGAAAAACACGGAGGTGCTCTTATGAGTATACGAAATAAACGATTCGCTTATGGAAAAAATCAGTTGCAGTTTGGGGATCTGCGTCTCCCAGAAGGAAAGGGGCCTTATCCCGTTGCAATTGTTCTGCACGGTGGATTTTGGAAAAATATTTGGGGCTTAGATATGATGGAACCTGTAGCAAAAGATTTGGCGTCAAGGGGTATAGCGACTTGGAACATTGAATTTCGTCGTGTTGGCGATGAAGGTGGAGGATGGCCAGGCACTTTAATTGATGCTGCAAATGCGACCGACTATTTACAACAAATAGCGGAAGAAAATCATCTTGATTTAGGCCGGGTTATTGCTATTGGGCATTCTGCAGGAGGTCATTTGGCTTTATGGTTAGCGGGTCGTAAGAAACTACCGGAAAATAGTGTTTTAAGAATTACTGATCAACCGCTTTCTCTTAAGGGAGCAATAAGTTTAGCAGGAGTTAACGATCTTGCACTAATGGATGATGTCCATCATTTACGTCTATCAGAATTCGGTAAAGAAAATAACCATCCTGTAACTGATTTGTTAGGCGGGACACCGAAAGAGGTTCCAGAGCGTTATGAGGAGGCTTCTCCAATTCAATTATTGCCCCTTCAGGTTCCACAAGTTCTTATTCACGGATCACTCGATATTAATGTGCCAATCGGAATTAGTTATAACTACAAGCGTGTAGCAGATGCTTCTGGGGATCAAGTGAAAATGGTGGAAATACCATCCGCAGAGCACTCTAAAGTGATAGATCCCAATGTGGAAGAATGGTCGTATATCGTCACAGAAGTTATCAACTTATTAGATATGGGGCAATAACACCTAGCCATCAATATAAGTTTGTATGAGCTTAATTTCATAAAGCAGCTTTAGTATTATAAACTTATTTTTAAAGCTTGATTTGTTGTCCTTCCATGCCCATCAAGCTGAAACTTTAATTTGCTGTTTTGTGAATTTTGCTGTCAGCTTATGGGTTAATAATTAATTTACGGCCAATTTATGCTTCCAATTCTGTTGAATAATTAGATAACCATCTACAAAAATAAGTGTTTTCTGGCCAACTTATAGGTAAAGTGACATTGTATGATATGAAACATAATTTTCCGGTTTGGTGAGGTTATGGTTCTTTTTGTTTTGTAATTTTATAAAATGTTTAAGTTGATGGAGCGTTACCCCTGAAATAGAAAATGAAGAAATGGGTATTGATGATAAGCAAGTAGATACTATAGATACTCGTAAACGAGCGATTGGTGATTATTTATTTTTATTATACTTTATTCAAATGTTTATATATTTTGTCTTTTTATCCATACCTATTGTAAGATTATATAGAGTTCTCCTAATAAGCTGTTTTAATGGATTATTTAGGGGTTTTAAATTTATAAATCTTAAATTGTTTTTTCGGGATAATTTTTTATCTAAATAAGTTATATTGAAGTAGAGGTGAACCATCGGTGAAGCAGGTGTTGGTGATTAAAAATGAACGGTCTTCAGCAAAGAAAATCGTAAGCGGTCTAACGCAAGAAGGCGATTTCATTTTAAAACTTCACAATGAAAACGAAGGTTTAAATATAATATATGAACAAGATTGGGATATTATCATATTGGATTGGGATTCATTAAGTATACCGGGACCAGAAATTTGTAGACAAATACGACTTGTTAAAACGACACCGATTATTATTGTGACCGACAATATTTCTAGTAAGGATTGCGTAGCAGGGTTACAAGCAGGAGCAGATGATTATATAAGAAAACCATTTGCGAAAGAAGAATTAGTAGCAAGGGTTCAAGCGATTTTAAGGAGAAGTGATTGTAACCAGCAAAAGGAGATAAACTTTTTTCAGTTTAAAGATCTCTTTGTTGATGCATCTAGCAATATTGTGAAAAAAGGTGGCGAAAAACTCTCGCTTACTAAGCGGGAGTACGATTTACTTGTATTTTTAATCAAGAATAAAAACACAATATTGAGCCGTGAAATGCTTTTGAATCAAGTATGGGGATATAATGTAGTAGTAAATCCAAATGTAGTAGACTTATATATTGGGTATGTAAGAAAAAAGTTAAAGTGCGAGAAGAAAGACAGATATATTCAAACGATACATGGTAGAGGCTATTCAATGATTGAATGATAAAATAAGGTAATAGAAAACGAGTAAAACTATTTCATTCAGTTTTACTCGTTTTTTTGTTAAATGTGATAATCAAATAGTTTCTGAGAAATATTAATAGATGAAAACTGTAAAAAGAATATTTCTATCAGGCAATGGATTATGAAAACATTAGCTATTAATGAGCATCTTTTAGGTAGTGTGGAGGGGACGAGTTGAGACCAGATCTACTGAAAGTGTCTACTCGAAAAAAATCGACATGCTCTGAAGAATAAAGGTTAATCAACACGCCCGACTTCATATATTACTTTGTTTGCCTGATTTTATGAATTCACACCATTCACAAGATTTTCACAGAATTAATGACTATACTAATTAACAGGATATTCAAATGAAAATGATTATCAATAGCGATTCAATTGAATAAAAGTTACTTTCTAATTCAATCTATGGATGTCATCATTTTCGAAATAAATCACACTATAAGGAGTATACATATGAAAAAATCTATGCTTTTAAAATTAGTGAGTATTCTAGCAGTTTTCACTTTAATGTTAGTAGCTTGCTCAGATTCAAGTAAAGAAACTTCGAAGGCTAATAATAAAGATAATGGTAGTGATAAGCCAAAAACGGTTGAAATCACTGATGCTCATGGAACTGTTAAAGTCCCTGTAAACCCAAAGAATGTAGTTGCTTTGGATAACAGAACGTTTGAAACTTTATCTGATTGGGGAATTAAATTAGCGGCTGCTCCAAAGGATATCATGCCTGCTGATTCAGCATATAAAAAGGATGAAAAAGTTCAAAATATTGGGAATCACCGTGAACCAAATCTAGAAATTATTGCAGCGGCAAATCCTGAACTTGTAATTGTTGGTCAAAGATTTGCTGACCATTACGAAGAAATCAAAAAATTAGTACCAAATGCAGCAGTTATTGATCTTAATTTTGATGTTTCTGAGAAAGCTACTAAGCCTGGCGAAAACTTAGTAAAAGGACTTAAAGATTCTACAATTACTTTAGGAAAAATCTTTAATAAAGATAAAGAAGCTAAACAATTAGTAGCTGATTTTGATAAATCTATTGAAAAAGCAAAATCTGCTTATAACGGAAAAGATAAAGTTATGAGTGTTATCGTTACTGGTGGTAATATTGGTTTTGCTGCTCCACATTCTGGTCGTGTTTGGGGACCAATGTATGAAATTTTCGGTTGGACTCCAGCGTTAGAAGTTTCAAATTCTACTGCAGGTCATAAAGGTGATGACGTTTCTGTTGAAGCTATTGCACAAACAAATCCTGATTGGATTTTCGTATTAGATCGTGATGCTGCAACATCTGATGCAGCTAAGTCAACACCTGCTAAGGATGTTATTTCTAAATCACCTGCTCTTCAAAACACAACTGCTGTTTCTAAAAAACAAGTTATTTATGCACCAGAAGATACTTACACAAATGAATCAATTCAAACTTATATAGAGTTATTTGGAAATATGGCAAAAACTTTAGCTAAGTAGTGTAAAGGGGTACGAAACAGTGTCAAAAAATATGATTTCTAGGGTTGAGAATATTTCTCAACCCCAGTTTTATAATCAAAATAAAATATGGACAAAACCTTTTATAATAGCAGTTATAGTTGTTATAATTTTAGGGATTATATCACTGTTTACTGGAGTTTATGATATACGTGGACAAGAGGACGGGACAGAGATGTTTTTCATAACTCGTGTTCCGAGAACAGCTGCATTAATGCTTACTGGAGCTGCGATGGCGATGGCAGGGCTCGTCATGCAACTCATTACACAGAATCGCTTTGTTGAACCTACTACAACGGGGACTATTGAATGGTCAGGCTTAGGCCTGCTTTTTGTGTATTTATTATTTCCTGCCCCGACTTTAGTTCAAAGAATGACTGGTGCAATCATTTTTTCTTTTATAGGAACTATGATTTTCTTTCTATTTTTAAGAAGAGTTAAGCTTCGTTCGTCTTTAATTGTTCCGATTATTGGATTGATGCTTGGAGCAGTAATTTCTGCAGTGTCTACTTTTTTAGGACTCCTTTTTCAAAAGACGCAAAGTATTGAAACTTGGTTTGTAGGTTCATTTGCTAACATTCAGGTGGGAAGATATGAATATTTATGGCTGATTGTTATCATTACTTTTCTTATTTTTATGTATGCTAATAGATTGACTTTAGCTGGACTAGGAGAAGATGTCGCAACAAGTCTTGGAGTTAATTACAATAGAATTGTTCTTTTTGGGACTGCTCTTATCTCTGTTGCAGTTGGAATTGTTGCAGCTGTTATTGGACACTTACCTTTCTTAGGATTAATTGTGCCAAATATCGTTTCAATGTTTAGAGGTGATGATCTTAGGAGTAATTTACCTTGGGTTTGTGTGATCGGAATGGGATCAATAACTGCCTGTGACATCATTTCTCGAACAATTATACAGCCTTTTGAATTACCTGTTTCTTTAATACTTGCAACAGTGGGAGCAGTCGTGTTTATTACTATTTTATTGAGACAAAGAAAACCAAGGAGGCTACGATGATCACATTAGAATATAGAAAAAAAGAAAATGTCGAAATCGATTCTAGCCTTCATAATGAAAGTAGATCAGCTAGCGCTTTTCGGTCTAAGAAGGAAGCAAGACGTTATTGGATTTTACTGATAACATTGATTGCTTTAGGTCTTCTTTCTTCATATGGACTTTTAGTTTATAACAATCCAGTTCCGATAGATTCACCTTCTTTTATCCCAGTCGTTAAGAGAAGGATAGTAGCTATTGTTGCAATGATTATTGCTGCGGTTTGCCATAGCTTGTCGACAGTTGCCTTCCAATCTATTACGAATAATAAAATTATTACTCCATCGCTTTTAGGTTTCGAATCACTTTATTCAGCAATTCAAACGAGTACAGTATTCTTCTTTGGTGCTAGTGCGTTAATAAATTTTAATGGAATTGGATCATTTTTATTCCAAGTTGTTGTTATGGTCTTCATGAGTTTGATACTTTATGGATGGTTACTTTCCGGTAAATACGGGAATTTACAACTTATGCTTTTAGTTGGAATTATTATTGGTACCGGGCTAAATTCTGTGTCAACTTTCATGAGAAAACTACTTGCGCCTTCAGAATTTGATATTTTACAAGCAAGACTATTTGGTTCTGTTAATCATGCAGATCCTGCATATTTTCCTATTGTAATTCCTATGATCATAATTGTAGCGGTATTAATTTTTGCTCATTCTAAGAATTTGAATGTTTTATCACTAGGAAAAGATGTTGCTACTTCTTTTGGAGTTAAATACCAACCTAGTGTAATTTATACGCTTGTATTAGTAGCTATTTTAATGTCCATTTCAACAGCTCTAATTGGGCCACTTACTTTCTACGGCTTTTTAGTGGCAACTTTGAGTTATCAGGCAGCGTCAACTTATGATCATAGATATATTTTTCCGATGGCTTTTGCTATAGGATTTTTAATAATGACGAGCGCATACTTTTTAATGTATCATGTATTCCATGCTCAAGGTGTAGTTTCAGTTATTATTGAATTATTTGGTGGAATCATATTCTTAACTATAGTTTTAAGGAAGAGGGCTTTATGATAAAAATTGATAATGTTAAAAAGTTCTATACTGATAAGGTAAAAATAGGACCTTTGGATATTGAAATACCAAAAGCAGGCTTTACTTCTTTAATTGGACCAAATGGTGCTGGAAAGTCAACGACACTTTTGATGATTGGCAGACTTTTAGATATGGATGAAGGCCAAATTCAGGTAGCAAATATGGATGTTTCTGAATCCAAATCAAAAGACTTAGCAAAAGTTTTGACTATATTGCGACAAGAAAATCATTTTGTAACTAGGCTTACAGTTAGACAATTAGTTGGATTTGGGCGCTTTCCTTATTCAAAGGGAAGGTTGACTAAAGAAGATGAGGTTATCATTTCTAAATATATCGATTTCTTAGATTTAACTAGTTTAGAGAATAGATATTTAGATGAGCTTTCTGGTGGTCAAAGACAAAGGGCATATGTAGCGATGGTACTGTGCCAAGAGACGGAATATGTACTTTTGGACGAACCTTTGAACAACCTTGATGTTGCTCGTTCTGTTCAAATGATGGAGCATTTAAGACGTGCAGCTAATGAATTTGGAAGAACAATTTTGACGGTTATGCATGACATAAATTTTGCAGCTAAATACTCGGATAAAATTTGTGCTATGAAAGATGGACAAATTGCTGCTTTTGGAACAGTAGAAGAGGTTATGGACTCAACACTTTTGACAGATATTTTTGAAACAAAAATAGAAATTATTAATGGTCCTTATGGGCCAATAGCAGTTTATTAGTTATAAAATGTCTTGCGTAGATTATGCAAGACACTCTAGTTGAAGTTGCTGTCTGTATTTTATAGGCAGCAGCTTTTTTTATGTGATTACTCATAAAATGCAAAAGAATGCTTCACCTTTTCAAGTATGTACCAAGTGGAAAAAATATCTCTGTATAATTTTTTAAAAGAATTCAGCTTGTTTTTTTTATATGTAATATTGCATATCAGAGTGTATTGATAAAAGTGTAAGGGGTCACTATAATGAGGGCATAAAGATAAATCATATTTTCGTAGCAATAAAAAGGAGGAAATAATATGGAAATCGCAATGGCAGTTTTAAAATTTGTAGGTGGCGTAATCCCGTTAATTCAAGAACTTTTAAAAGCATTTATGTAAATTTATTAGTTAGCAATCATTTATCAATCATTATCATATTTTACTAAAAAAAGAACGGGGTGATTTTTCTGAATATTAAGAAAAACACTAAAAGAAGAAAGTTCCTTGCATGTTTATTAGTTAGTCTATGCACTATTAATTATTCATCTATTTCCTTCGCAGAAACACAAGCAAGTAATGCAACTGATGTAACCAAAAATGCTAGTGGCATTGATACTGGTATAGCAAATCTTAAATATAATAATCAAGAGGTTTTAGCTGTAAATGGTGATAAAGTAGAGAGTTTTGTTCCGAAAGAAAGTATCAATTCAAATGGTAAATTTGTAGTAGTAGAACGCGAAAAAAAATCACTTACAACGTCACCAGTCGATATTTCAATTATTGATTCTGTAGTGAATCGCACGTATCCAGGAGCTGTACAACTTGCAAATAAAGCTTTTGCAGACAATCAACCGAGTTTATTAGTGGCTAAGAGAAAGCCTTTGAATATTAGTATAGACTTACCGGGCATGAGAAAAGAAAATACAATCACTGTCCAAAATCCGACATATGGTAATGTAGCTGGAGCAGTAGACGATTTAGTATCTACTTGGAATGAAAAGTATTCTACAACACATACGTTACCTGCAAGAATGCAGTATACGGAATCCATGGTTTATAGTAAATCGCAAATCGCAAGCGCTCTTAATGTTAACGCTAAATATCTTGATAACAGTCTAAACATTGATTTTAATGCGGTTGCAAATGGAGAGAAAAAAGTGATGGTAGCGGCGTATAAGCAAATATTTTATACGGTAAGTGCTGAACTACCTAACAATCCATCCGACCTTTTTGATAATAGCGTTACTTTTGATGAGTTAACTCGAAAAGGCATAAGTAATTCGGCTCCACCTGTTATGGTTTCAAATGTAGCTTATGGTAGAACGATTTATGTAAAATTAGAAACAACATCTAAGAGCAAAGATGTACAAGCTGCTTTTAAAGCCTTACTTAAGGATAACAGCGTTGAAACAAGTGGACAGTATAAAGATATTTTTGAAGAAAGTACCTTTACTGCTGTAGTATTAGGCGGAGATGCGAAAGAGCATAACAAGGTTGTTACTAAAGATTTCAATGAAATCCGAAATATTATTAAAGATAATGCTGAATTAAGTCTTAAAAATCCAGCATACCCAATTTCATATACAAGTACTTTCTTAAAAGATAATGCAACTGCTGCTGTTCATAACAATACAGATTATATTGAGACGACAACTACAGAATATTCAAGTGCTAAAATGACACTTGATCATTACGGTGCTTACGTTGCTCAATTTGATGTATCTTGGGATGAATTCACATTTGATCAAAAGGGTAACGAAGTACTAACACATAAAACATGGGATGGTAGCGGAAAAGACAAAACGGCTCATTACTCTACAGTTATCCCTCTTCCACCGAACTCAAAAAATATAAAAATTGTAGCAAGAGAATGTACAGGTCTTGCATGGGAATGGTGGAGAACAATTATTAATGAACAAAACGTTCCATTAACAAATGAAATAAAAGTTTCAATTGGAGGAACAACATTATATCCAACAGCTAGTATTAGTCATTAAGTATAAAAAAAGCGCCCTATAAGTAGGGCGCTTTTTTACTTAGTCACAAATTTTATTCCTCTATTTGCCGGGCAGCCCGATTGATGAGGGCTGATTAATAATGTAATTCCTAATATAGTTAATCGGCGTTGATTTACTTCTTCACGTAAAATGGATTGAAATGAAATTCCTATTACTTGGACAAGTGTTGCTAAAAGTGTGGCAATTGGAGGAATAAAACTTTATGTTCCTTTGTTTTGGGCCAACTTAAGAAACTTTTGTAAAATGATAGGATTACAAAAATGTAATGTGGGTGTAAGGAAACTGGATTGTACCATCTGTATGGTTAAAGCATACTTAAGGTAAGGAAGATTTATATTTTAACGGGTATAAATCTTACAAGTAGAATAGAAAGGTTAGGTATTATCATATGAAATGGATCATGAGAATTTTTGTGTTATTAGCTATAGTAGGAGGTGCTTTCTACTATATGAAGTCAGGGAATGGATACTATTTGACTAAACAATATTATGTAAAAGTAACGACTGATTCTAAAGTAGAAAACGAAAAATTGAGTAATGGAGAAGTTCTTACGTATCATGTTTACGATGAGAAGGTGTACGATAAAAAAGGGGAAGAAAGAGAACTGAAAATTTCCTTGCAAAATGAATTGGAAAAAAATCAATATTATTTGATTGATTGGGAAGATCGCCGTGGGATTGTTTCTAAAATAGCTAAAGTGAATCAAGCAAAAATAGAAAAAGGTATTTTAGATAAGTTGAACGCAAATTCATAATATTTCAGGATAAGTTAATCAAAAGCTGTGTTGGCGTAAGATTTATAAGAAAAAGGTATTGTAGCAAAAATAAAAGAGATTATTATAAAACAAAAAAGACCGAACCGTCTGGTTCTGTCTTTTTTTAGGAATGAAGAATGAATTTTACAAATGATGTGCACAAAGCTGGATTGCTACAATTGGGATGACATGTATGAATAGTGGACTGTAACACTTATGTAGATGGTTTGCAGAGATATAAAATCAATATAGAAGAGGAGTATTATTCTAGATGACTTATGTAACTACAATTTTATCAATAGCGGGTATCGTTATCATGTCTTTAGCGAGGATTAATTTTAAAATAAGGGCGTTTGCTAATAAACCAGCTTGGGGTGGCTTCACTCTTCCCTTAATTCTAATTGGATTTATTTTATTTTGTATCGGCATGTTTTTAGGTTTTGTAAATCATCAACTATAAGGTGGAAATATTGTGAAGACGAAAAGCTACATGTTTTTCGTCTTTTCGTTCTCTTGCTTAATAAGAAAGATCCTGCAACTCAGTACAGGATCTTTAATCAAACGTATTTAAAAACTAAATTGTGGCTTCATATCACCTTTATAAGGTTCATGTTCAACGAATATAGTTATATCCTTACCAGCTTGGTCTTTACCAGTTCTTTTATACGTAAATTTATTCTTATTTAGTTCAGTAAGTTCAAGAGCAGCACCGTATTTGTTATTTCCAATTGAAACATGGGCTCTTATTTTATTTTCGTGTACAACATCGAAGTAGCCATAATCACCGCGGCTTTGACCTGTTTCGCTATTGAAAAACTCATATTTATTAGATTTGTCATCAAATTTTGCTAAACTTATAAAATTCGAATTAAACTGTGTTACATCGTTACCAGCTTCATCTAATACCTTTGTTCCATGCCAAAGGGTACTGCCTAAAATTTTATCTCCATCAACGTTTTTAACAATATCTCCTGTAGTCGTGTTCAGCTGCTTGTCCGGATCAGTGAAAGAAAGTTCTTTTTCTTTATATGGGACATGTTCAACGAAAACTTCTACATCTTTACCGTTAGCGTCTTTCCCCATTCGTTTATAAGTAAATACATTTTTATTTAGTTTTGTCATGTCAACGACAGCTTGATACTTCATTGATTCTGAAATTAATATTCTCTTCTTCCCATCATTTGTGACAAAGAAAGTGCCTTTATCACCACGACTTGCACCTGTTTTAGCATCAAAAAATTCATATCTGCCTGACTTCGCATCATATTTTGCAAGACCAATGAAGTTTGCATTCTCTTTTGTTAAGTCATTCTTATCTTTGTCATACACTCGTGTACCTTGCCAATTTGTCTCGCTAAGAATATTAGCCATTTTTTGCCCTTTAGTTAATTTATTTTCCTTTTTTGTTTCTTTAGCAACTTGTTCTTGTTTTTGTTTTCCATGATTTTCTTCAGCTTTAGTACCAGCACACCCTGTTAATGCTAATGTGAATCCGAGCAGTACGGATGAAAGTGCTTTTGCTTTTTTGTTCATGTTTTATCGTCTCCTTATTTTATGATTTCAAGTAGTACGGTTAGCGATTATAGTAGCAGTGCGTCATATATGAACTTAGTTGCTACGTTTCTTATGTTAATCCCCGACTATAAACTGCCTCTAAATAAAACATTAAAAAAAGATAAACTAATTCCTAAAAAATGTTCATATTTATAAAAAATCGCTAGCTTGCTGTAGTGCCTACGAGTAATCCAAAAAATACATTGTAAAGAAGAAGGAAAGCCGCTAATAATAATGTAATTGCTAATAGAGCTAATCGATTGTAGTGCAAAACTTTTGAGAAAAACTGTAGGGGTGGTGTTTTTGTAAGACTCTTTCGTTAGCAATCGGTTGTACATCATCATGAATTTGAACACCTAATGTATCAGGTAAGAAGAAAGTAGCCCCTTCATTGTTCGCAATATGTTGTACATGAATAACTGTTTTATGTTTTTCACGAAATGCTTTCAAAACTTCTTTCGCTTTTTGTGCGGCTTTTTCAGGTTGATGTAATTTCATATTGCCACCTTCAAAGTAATCATTTTGTATGTCTACTAATAGCAACGCTTCGTTCATCGTTATGCCCCCATACTTAGTGATTCAGCACGTTATTTGTACTGTACCGTTATTATATAAATTGTAGCTATGCGGAAGTAATAACGTTGTGAAACGATTTTGGGGTATATCGTTTCAGTGTGAAAAAAGTGAAAGTTGCTATAAGTACAAATGAATTTTGTGGACTTCACGGCAAAGTTATAGATAGAGTGGCATTGCAGGGTTAAAAACCATAACTTTGCTGGAGGAGCGGGTTATGTTTTTTTTATGAGGAAATACGATTTTAAGTTTTTGCTGAAGGTGTTTTTCTAGGATATGCTGTGAGTGATTGGAGTGAGGTAGTGTCAGATATTGTCGACCAATCGATATATTGGAAAAATCGTTGATATATTGTGAGTTGTGATAGATATATTGGAAAAATCGTTGATATATTGTGAGTTGTGATAGATATATTGGAAAAATCGTTGATATATTGTGAGTTATGATAGATATATTGAAAAAATCGTTGATATATTTGTAAAGGGGTGTTTGAGGTGATTGTGAAAGAAAGAAAAATGCCGATTTATATAAGACAGTTAGAAGCACTGCTTAGAAGGTTACCTGTACATCATCCAAAACGAAATTTAATTGGAGAAAACTTGGCAAAACACATGGCGGGGTATAAAGGGGAGCAAGCAATTGATTATCCACTTAGTTTTATTTCTGAGAAAGAGTATAGTGTTTTACATGATGTTCGCTTATCTAATCATGATCAATACTTTCAAATTGATACTATTATCATTTCCACAAAGTTTCTTCTTTTTCTTGAGATAAAAAATATAGCAGGTACATTAATGTTTGATGCAAAGTTTAATCAACTTATCCGAATAACAGAAGGAAATTCAGAGGGATTTCCAGATCCGGTTTTACAAATAAAAAGGCAAGAAATACAATTAAAGAAATGGTTAAGCTTACATGGATTTTCCTCTAGTCTTCCAATCGAGTCCCTCGTTGTTATTAGCTCGCCTCGTACCATTATAAAATCTTCAGATGACAATCTTCTTCATACAATTATTCATAGTGCAAATTTACCTCATAAAATAAAGTGGTTTGAAAGTAAATATAAGAGAAAAGTTATAGATAATGTAGATAGGCTCATTCATCAAATAATAACGGAGCATTCTCCACTTCAACAAAATATACTTGAGCAATATAAAATAGAAAAAGAGGAGTTGTTAAATGGAGTACAATGTGAGAAATGCTTAGTTATTCCAATGGTTAAAGTGAAGAAGGGCTGGCGTTGTACAAGTTGTAAAGATTTTTCAAAAGTGGCACATGAGGATGCTATACGAGATTATGCATTGCTCATTAGTACGACATGTACGAACGGTAATTTGAAAGAGTTTCTCCATGTTTCGTCGGGTATGGTTGTAAACAGAATTCTCCACACACTAAATCTCCCCTACACTGGCAACAACAAAGGACGAATATATGATTTAACTTCTTTCCAATCGTAATTTTGCTATAATAAATAAGTACTTATACGAAGGGGAGTCTAAAGAGAAAATGAAGTCATTTAATATCGATCATGTTATAGCTAGTGTTTTGCAATGGATATTAAATATAGCTTTAATTATATTATCCATTGTGTTATCGATTTTCTTAGTGAATGAGACAATTACGTTTGTGCAGTATATTTTTTCGGCAAAAGAGTATACGTCTTATAAATTGGTTGAAAGTATCATCGTTTATTTCTTATACTTCGAGTTCATTGCATTAATTATTAAGTATTTTAAATCGAACTATCATTTCCCGTTACGTTATTTTATTTATATCGGAATTACGGCCTTAATTCGATTGATTATTGTGTCTCATGAGGAACCGATGGAGACGTTATTATACGCAGGAGCAATTCTTGTTTTAGTTATTGCTTTATACATATCGAATATGAGAGATTTGAGAAAAGAGTAGTAGTGCAGACATAAGTTTGCACTACTTTTTTACATCTTGACCTTCAAGTTGCTTGAAAGTTTACAATGAAATTAGGGCGTTTGAAATCGAAAAAAATTGAGAAATTAAGTGAAGAGGTTTCTTTTACTTGGAGGTTATAGGAATGAATCAGGAATTGAAGTTACGTCCATTAGAACGAGAAGATTTAAAGTTTGTACACGAACTGAATAATAATGCGCATATTATGTCGTATTGGTTTGAAGAGCCGTATGAGGCATTTGTGGAGCTGCAAGACTTATACGATAAACATATACATGATCAAAGCGAACGCCGATTTATCGTTGAGAAAGACAATGAAATGGTTGGATTAGTTGAGTTAGTAGAAATCGATTATATTCACCGTAGAACAGAATTCCAAATTATTATCGATCCGAATTATCAAGGATATGGTTATGCAGTGGATGCGACGCGTTTAGCAATGGATTACGCTTTTTCTGTATTAAATATGCATAAAATATATTTAGTTGTGGATAAGGAAAATGAAAAAGCAGTACATGTTTATAAAAAAGTTGGGTTTATGGTAGAAGGTGAGCTTATCGATGAGTTTTTCGTTGATGGTAACTATCATAATGCGATAAGAATGTGTATGTTTCAGAAGCAATATTTTGAAAACAAGTAGTTGAAAGATTCGGAAGTAATGTTGACGCTTCGTAAAAACGTATGCTAAAATCCCTTTTAAGTATTAAGGAAGGTGCAGAATATGCTTTATATAAAATTTGTAAAACTCATTAGAAAACTTTGCTCCGCACAAATGTATACGGTGAAGCGTTGTACGGAGCTTAATCAAGGGGGATAAATTCCCTATATTCATCGGCTGAATAACTTTTCTAAAAAAGTATAGTTTATCTATGCTTATTTCGTTATGGTTTTTCAGCTGGTGTATAAAATAGATTAAGGGGCCATAGACAATGCTTTGTCTATGGCCCTTTGTGTATATTATTCCGATGAGTATTTACTATAAATTGGAGTAGTATAGAAAAAACCACGAAGCAGAGGGCTAGTGTCGAATGACGCTATCTCTCTGCTTTTTTAATTTCAGGAAAAGAGGAATAAAAATGAGTTTACTTAAAGTTGAAAGTTTATCACATAGTTTTATAGATAAAGTATTATACGAAAATGCTTCTTTTGATTTGCATAAAGGGGAGCATATGGGAATTGTTGGACAGAATGGTGCAGGGAAAAGCACATTAATGAAAATATTGGTGGGGGAAATTATTTCTGATAAGGGAGACATAAAGTGGCAACCAAATATTCAAATTGGACATCTTGATCAATACGCAGAAATTGATGAGGGTTATACCATTTCTCAATATTTAAAGAGAGCCTTTTATGATTTGTATGAAATGGAAAAGAGAATGAACAAGTTATATGAAGAAAGTGCGATGACTGGAGATGAAAATCAACTATTGAAAGCGGCAGAAATTCAAGGACTGCTCGAGGCTCATGATTTTTATTCAGTAGATAGTATTACGAATAAGGTGGCATCCGGCTTAGGTATTGATGTGATTGGGATGGATCGTGTTATTGGTGAATTAAGCGGAGGGCAGCGTGCAAAGGTAATTTTAGCAAAGCTCTTATTAGAAGAGCCTAATATTTTATTACTAGATGAACCGACGAATTTTCTTGATAAGGAGCATGTGGAGTGGCTTGCTAATTATTTAATGAATTTTGAAGGAGCGTTTATTGTCGTATCACATGATTTTGATTTTCTGGAAAAGGTAACTTCTTGCATATGTGATGTAGAGTTCGGGACAGTTAAGAAGTATTACGGCAAATACTCAGATTTTGTAAGGCAGAAGGAGCATTTGCGAAAAGATTATATTCGCCAATATTATGCACAGCAAAAGAAAATTGAAAAAACGGAAGAGTATATTCGTAGAAATATTGCTGGGGTGAATTCAAAAATAGCGCAAGGTCGTCGAAAACAATTACAGCGTATGGAAAGAATTGCGCCACCAAGTTTTACTCATAAACCGTCTATTCATTTTCAGGAACTTCCCATTTCAGTTCAGA
The DNA here is from genome assembly GCF_022663075.1 of Bacillus cereus group sp. BfR-BA-01441. Taxonomy (NCBI): domain Bacteria; kingdom Bacillati; phylum Bacillota; class Bacilli; order Caryophanales; family Bacillaceae; genus Bacillus; species Bacillus cereus group sp. BfR-BA-01441. Next base: position 6,226 of record NZ_JAKUEU010000075.1, on the reverse strand, counting down.
CAGTTCTTGAAGTAAATAACCTTGAAGTTGGTTACGACTTCGCTCTCTTACCAAAGTTGAATTTTTCAGTAATGGGTAGGCAAAAACTTGTTATTACAGGTTTCAATGGAGTAGGAAAATCTACTTTATTAAAAACAATCGTTGGAAATATTGATAGTATTTCTGGAGAGTTTCACTTTTCAGAGCAAATAAAGATTGGATATTATGAGCAAGATTTAAATTGGAGCAATGATTCTTTAACGCCGCTTCAAATTATTTCAGAACAGTTTCCTAAACTGAATATGAAGGAAATACGCCATCATTTAGCTGCGTGTGGAGTGAAGGATACGCACGTTTCGCAAGAAATTCGTACGTTAAGTGGTGGTGAACAATCGAAGGTGAAACTGTGCGGATTATTATTATCACCTTGTAACTTATTAATTTTAGATGAGCCGACAAATCATTTAGATGCAGAAGCGAAGGAAGCTTTGCAAAAGGCGTTAATTAAGTTTAAGGGCAGCATTATACTCGTATCTCACGAAGCGAGTTTTTATCTTGATTGGGCAGATAGCATCTTTCATATAGAGACGGGATTAGTTAAGGGGGTGTGAAACATATGAGTGAAAACAATTGGAAAACGAAAATTATATTATTTTTGACCGCTCAAACTATTTCGTTGTTCGGTTCCTCTCTCGTGCAATACGCGATTATATGGTATATCACCCTTACAACATCATCAGGAGTGATGTTGACTATTTCAACTGTTTGCGGTTTTCTACCACAAATTGCGATATCTTTGTTTGCAGGTGTTTGGATTGATCGTTATGACCGTAAAAAGATGATTATGTTATCGGATGGAATTATAGCGATTGCGACGTTAGTTTTAGCAATTTTATTTTTAACAGGATATAAAAGTATTTGGTTACTTTTTATTGTGTTACTCATTCGTTCAGCTGGGACAGGAGTACAAACGCCAGCTGTGAATGCATTAATTCCGCAAATCGTTCCGAAAGAGTATCTTATGAAAGTAAATGGAATAAATAGCAGTATTACATCTTTAATTATGTTTCTTTCTCCAGCAGCAAGTGCGATGATTCTTTCTATTGCCAGCATTGAAACAACATTTTTTATTGATGTTATTACGGCTATGATTGGAATTAGTATTATGTTTATCATTCAGGTGGAAGGACATGTGAATGTAGAGAGTAAGCAAAAATCTAATCTACAAGGAATTAAAGAAGGATTCTCTTATTTAAAAGAAAATGTATTTATTAAAAGGCTAATCGTTTTATTAATTATCGTCATGATTTTAATAAGTCCAGCTGCTTTTTTAACACCTTTAATGGTAACTCGTTCTTTCGGGGCTGAAATGTGGAGACTTACTGCTAGTGAGATGACCTTTAGTGCGGGTGCGGCAGCTGGTGGCGTATTAATTGCGGCGTGGGGTGGTTTTCGTAATCGTATGTATACAACAGCGCTAGCTTGTGCATTATATGGACTGCTTATGATTGGACTCGGAATAGCACCGATATTTATTATATATTTAGTCTTTAATTTTTTAATTGGTATAACGATGCCGTGCTTCAATACACCAGTTACTGTGTTATTGCAGGAGAAAGTAGAACCATCAATGCACGGACGGATGTTCAGTCTTGTACAAATTGCGAATTCATGCGCGCTTCCTCTAGGAATGATAATATTTGGGCCATTGTCGGATATGTTTAGTGTAGAGATTTTGTTAATTTATGCTGGGATATTCGTGCTATTTTGCGCAATGTATATTGTATTAAGCAAGAGGTTTGAAGTGTAAATATTTATAATACAGAGGGTTTGCGAAGTGATTTAATATGCTTCGTAAACCTTTTTGTTATTATTCTAGTCAATAATTATTTATTGTTAAACGATAAATAATTATTGACTGTTAATGATTTTTTGGATAATATGATGTTAAGAATCTAAGGAGAATTACATGAGTAGAGGAGAATGTGAAATGAAAAATAAATACGTAGTAGCTATTTCTTTCATGATTTTAGCGATTATTTCTTTAACTATACATGCTTCAAACAGTAAAGTAGGAGCGGATGGATTCCTTGAAGAACCTTTCTTTTTCCTAGTACCGATAAGTTATGTATTGTTCCTTAGTGGTATTGGTGTATTATTATTTGGATTTATTACTTCAAAGCTGAAAAAGGGCAATAAATAGGGGTTACCAATAGGGACGAAACACTCACTATGAAATAGAAACATACCATATGGAAGAAAAAGAATAAGTGAGATGAATCATGATGAACCATCATTTTTATAATGGAAGACAAGTAGGAGCAGCTATTACGCTGGCTGGGGCACAGGGAACAATTCATGCTATGAATCAAGCTATTCAAATGCAACAACAAGCATATTTTGCACAAATGATGCAAAATCAGTATATGCCATATTCACAGCTTCCGATGCAAATTGTACATTACGATGTACATCCAGCTGGTTTATTTTCTATTCCATATGGTGGGACATATTTCTTATGAAAGAAAGCGACTCAATAGAGTCGCTTTTTTCATATTCCGCCTAGCTTCATTCCAAGGAATGCGAAGAGGATACCAATTATGTAAGTAGCGCTTAAGTATAAAAGGAAAGTGCTAATATTTTTTCGATTGAGAAGTTGAACAGCTTCTAGTTTAAACGTAGAAAATGTAGTGAATGCACCCATAAATCCAGTACCTAATAATAGTTGCCAGCCTGTAGTAACTCCGTTGCCAATTATATATCCAAGTAAAAACGCCCCTGTTGTATTAATAAGGAATGTAGCAAGTGGAAATTGTGTTTTATTTCTTTTCTTAAACCAATTGCTAATTGCAAATCGTGTAATCGCACCGAAAAATCCTCCTGTTGCGACTAATAAGGCTTCTATCATGAGTAATCACCTTCCGTAAGAGATTTCTTAATTAAGAAATCTCCAAGTGTATAGCCAAGGCCAGACATAATGAGGCCACCAAGTATGCTACATGATACATATAAGAAGGCTATGCTCCACTCAGAATGATTGATCAATTGCACAGTTTCTACACTAAATGTTGAAAAAGTCGTAAAGGAACCGATGAATCCAGTTCCGATGCCTGTGATGACCTCTGAAGGTAAGATGTTTAGCCGGGCGATATAAGTAGTTAGCCACGCTAAGAAGAAGCAACCGATTAAGTTAATGAGTAATGTTGCTAATGGAAATGAATGATGCCAAAATGTGGTGATATTAAGACCTAAATAATAACGAGAAAGAGCTCCTAATATACCGGCAATGCCGACGATAATATAAATCAATTTTCTCACCTCTTTAAATAGATTGCTCAAAAAAATAGACTCCTACCAGTATGTATACTGGTAGGAGTCATTAGCTAAGCAGCGTTTATGGCGAACTCCATCGCCTAGGATTATTACATATAGTGTACTAAATATACCGTTTAAATTCCAGTGAGGAGGTGGGTGTAACGTTTCTTTTTTTGATGTCTGAAGGTTTTTCAAGTAATTAAAATGGGATCGATTACTTATCAACTAAATATAGTGATATACGGTTTTAATTATGATAAAATGTTTCTTATGTGTGTCGTTTTGTTTTATTTGACTGAAAATAAAGAAAAATAAATTCGCGTGAAAAGGAGTCATTTATTTGAAGAAATTTTTAAAAATCGTATTTACATGTGTTTTAGTAGTAGCGGGCATTGTAGGAGGATTTCTAGCGTATATGACACTTACTAAAGAACAGCCTGCTGATGTTATAAGCTTGAAGGTGGAGAATAATAAGGAGCGCGTATTAGCGACTGGAAATGAGTTTAAAGTTACAACATTTAATATTGGATATGCTGGGTTAGATAAGGATCAAGATTTCTTTATGGATGGTGGAAAGGGATCTGGTTCAAGTAGTAAAGAGCAAACGGAAACTAATTTAAAGAATATGCTTTCGTTTTTACAAAATGAGAATAGTGATTTTGCACTATTACAAGAAGTTGATATAAAGTCACTTCGTTCATTTGATGTAAATGAACATGAATTTTTGAAAAAAGGATTACCTGATTATGTTTCGTCATTTGGCAAGAACTACGATACGAAATGGGTTCCAGTGCCAATAACAAATCCAATGGGATATGCGGAGGCTGGATTAAGTACGTTTTCTAAATACACTGTTCAAGAAGCGAAGAGGTTCCAGCTTCCTGGAATGGAGCCTTGGCCAAAGCGTTTGTTTGATTTAGATCGAGCAATTGTGGAATATAAAATTCCTGTTAATAATGGGAAACATGTTAGACTCGTAAATTTACATTTGTCTGCTTATGATGAAGGAGGGAAAATTAGAAAACAGCAAGTAGAGTACTTAAAAGAATATATGAACAAGCATTATGAAAATGGTGATTACGTAATAATGGGCGGAGATTGGAATCAATTAGTTTCAAACGCTCAATTAAGTGATCCGAAGTTCGTGAAAGAGCGCCCTGAGTGGTTAGTAGAGTTACCGAAGGACTTTACGGACGGTGGCTTTAAGTGGGCTGTAGATCCGTCTGTTATGACTGTGAGAGATGATGTAAAGAAATATGTAGAAGGTGAAAATTTCGTCACTATTATTGATGGCTTTATCGTTTCACCGAATGTAGAGATTGTAAATGTACAAGGGAAAGATTTAAAGTTTGAAAATAGCGATCATAACCCAGTAAGTGCGGTATTTAAACTGAAGTAATTGATATGTATAAGTAGAAGGTGGGGCTTCATATGGAGTGGTTAAAGAGGACTTGTTTTTCTAACCTTGAGAAAGAATCACAGAAAAATCATTTATTACTGTTTATAACGATTTGTAGTTTCTTTCTTGGGATAATCGCAATTGGGTATTATGGATATATTTTTACAGAGAGAGCAATAGCGTTTTGGATTTGTGGTATTTCTGTCGTTGCATTTGGAACGCTGTTTACTTTTATAAAAAGTATGGAATCAGCGTATAAATATATCATGACATTTATGTTGCTTACAATGTCTTACATTATGGTACAAGCTTTTAATGAAAGCCCGGCTGTATTTCAAATGGTCTATTTTACATTAGCTGTTTCACTTATTTACTTAAGTGAGCGTCTCATTTTAATTCTTGGCGGGGTAGCTGTTGTGATCACATTTATCCTTTGTAGCTATTGGCCGGAGCAATTTTTTGCTTATACAGCCTCGTCTGAAGCTGCTAATTTCGCAAGTTTGTTAGCGATTGTAACAATCGCTATGTGGGGCGTCACGAAAATCGGTTCTAATTTGCTCCTTCGTTTAAGTGATGAGAAGCAAGAAGTAATGAGAAAAGCTCAGGAGTTAGAAGAGACGCAAAGACTTATTGAAGAAACAGTTGTGAAACTAGATAGTAATTTCAATCATTTAAGACAAAATATGAACACGTCGATGGAATCGATGAGTGAAATTAATTTTGCCTTTGAAGAGGTGGCAGTTGGTACGCAATCACAATCAGAGATGATGTATCGTTCGGTAGAAGTATTGAATGATATGGAGGGAAATATTGAACAAATCATCTCTCAAGTAAGAACTGCATCGGCTCGTGTGGATGAAAGCTTAGAAATTTCAAAAGGTAGTGTACATACTCTAAGAAATTTTGAAACTAACATGAGAAGTTTAAATGATGTTGTTTCACAGTCTGGAATTATATTTAGAGATTTAATGATGCAATCGAAACAAATTAATGAAATTGTAGATGTAATAACGAATATTTCAAGTCAGACGAGTTTGCTAGCTTTAAATGCAAATATTGAAGCTGCGAGGGCAGGCGAGCATGGAAAAGGTTTTGCTATTGTAGCGAGTGAAGTGTTAAAGCTTGCTGAAGAATCAAATCGTTCTGCGGGAAGAATTCAAGGGATTTTGAAGGAGTTTAGTAATCAAGCAAGTAAGGTAGAAGTGCAAGTAGAAAAGTCAGAAAGAGTACAAGAAGAATGTAACGAGATGTTAGCAAGCGTTTTAACAAATGTAACTGATTTAGGGAAGTTTATTGATGCGATTAATGAAGTAATGCGAGAGGTTGTTGTTCATCAAGAAAGTTTCCAAGTTAAAACGACGAATATCGTAAAGGATGTTACGCATGCTTCTAACGTAATTCAGCAAACTTCTACAGCTACAGAAGAAGTGCTAGCGAGTGTGGAAGAAGAAAAACATCGAAATGATACGTCAGTGAAGACGTTACAAACTGTTAGCGAGCAAGTGAAGTTGTTAGAAGATATTTTAGAAAAGT
>NZ_JAKUEU010000074.1:0-25212 GCF_022663075.1 Bacillus cereus group sp. BfR-BA-01441 | reverse complement strand
TTAGCAACATCCAATATAATCATTTCTAGTCCCGGCTATTTTACCATCACATACAACTTGAATTTTTTCCCATTTCAATAATTTTGTACTTCCACAAGCATTGGCACACATTGTTACTCCTGTTTTTACATCTTTACAAGCTCCCATTTTTTTCACCTCCTTTCATTATTGGTTATTTTAATTTTGAATGGCCTCTATATAGAGTGGATATGAGAAAATTTTCTCATTTTGAGTGTAGACAACATATTCATATTCACCACTCTCTACTACTGGAAACCGTATTTCAACTACACCATCAATTCCAGGTTTCATAACCGATTCTCGTAAATTTTTTAATTTCGGCAACTGACCAATGTATACATTATTTTTACTAGGGTCTAATACACAAATTTTATTTTCAAGTTCTGTAAGATCTTGTTCCTTTGAAAAGCTAAACTTAAATAACACATTTGTAATAACTGCAGCTGGTAAGGTCGGAACAGTTATTTTATTTAAAATATTGTATGCTGAGTGCTTTTTTTCTTTTGAATCAAAAAGAACTCTTTCTGCAATTAAGAATTGACATGCAATATCATTTTTCATATTTTCATCTCCTTATTTTTACAAACCAACGAAAAGTAAGCGTTATCATTTTTGTGCAATTTATTATTATCTAACTCTAAGCAAATGAACTCATATTCACCAAAAAAATTAGGAATAACTCCCAAATCTTTACTATTTATCACAATTTGATTTGGCCAGCATTTAGTTTTTCGTTTGTACATCCATATTGGGGCAGTTAAAATTACGATATGGCGTTCTTCAATTGTTTCAAAAAGTTTATCAATACTTTTAAAATAGTAATTATCATATCTTAAAATTACTATTTTATATTCACTCATCTTAGGTATAGATAATTGGTTAATAAAGGCATATATTTTGTTCTTCTCTTGCGCATGTAACCCTCTTTTAATGACATGTATGTAAATAATAATTATACAAACTATAAAAATACTAATTATTATGAATAGATTCATTTTGATAGAGTAACCTTTCTTTACTATTATTTTTTAACGATCTTATATTGTAAAATAAAACAATATATATACTAAGTAGTACTAAAATCATACTCATTTCTACTGTACGAGAAGGAGAAGGTAATAGTGTCTTAACTATTAATAATGTTATTATTAGAGAATTCCTTACAATTGGAGCTTTATTCATAAATCGCATCTTACCAAAGCAGCTACAACTCGTCTTTTCTAATTTATATAATTGTTTTTTTCTAAGAATAAGCACAATAAAAAATGCCATCAAAATAATAGTTCCTATTTCTTTAAAAGGATAAAACATATTGAATGCAAACATGTTAAATATGCAGAACTCTAAAATTAAGGTCATATAACTCACAAGCCATATATGTTTTACTGGAAAAATATCATATAAAATTAAATCGCATTTTAAATCTTGGATAGAATAGATTTTCATATAAAACGATGCGAAAAATATAAATGCTATAATCAAGTCAATAAAAGTAGAGAGAATATTAATTTTCCCCACCCACTATGCTATAAAGATACTTAGTAGGATCTTCGATATCATCAATTACTTCCATAGCTATTATCTTATTATTCTTATCAATTAAACATAAACTAGGTGTTTCTTGAAATCCCCCTTCAACAGTTAATTCTTTGCCAAAAGAAATTATATTAAAGTTAAATTTAAAGTATTGCTTAATTTCTTCAATATCCTCAATAGAACCATCCGTTACCAATAAAAAATCCCCATTGTATGCGCTTTCTATTTTTTGTATATTTGGGAGTAAATCGATACATTTCATACAACTTAGAGAGATTGCACATAATAGCCAAGGATCATCATAACTAAATTTTGTTAAATGGGTAGGTAACATTTTTCCTATTGTTAAATAGTCTCCACTAGATTTAGATTGCGTCGTATGATTTTGAAACATATCCTTAAATGCTTTAATCATAAAAAAATCCCCCTTAATTTTCTAAAAACCCTTTAAACTTAATCGTAAGCTTTTCCAACATGTCATCTTCATAGCCTGTTACTGCGTACAATACTTGTCCTAATTGATTTATCAAATATGTACTTGGTACACCTCGAACGTTAAGTTCATTTTTCATTTTTTCCATTTCACATATGAAAACTGATGCTCTTCCTTCAAACATACTTTTCATATACTCAAAGTTGTCCCTGTTTGTATCAATTAAAATAAGTACGTTTAGAGGTGTTCCTTTTTGTAAAAAGTCATCAAGTGCTTTGATAGCAGGTAAACAGCCTTCACATGATGTACTATAAAATAAAATTAAAAGGTGTCCCTTTATAAAATCATGTAGTTTTTGTTCCTCTGCCTTATCTAAATATGGGTTATTTAAATAATCACCTACATCCACACTTTTAAGGAATTTAAAAAATTTCCTATGCCCTTCCAGTTGAAAATTCATATTAACCTCCATTTGTTCATAATATTGACTTAAATTCCAGTTTTATAAAAATAATTTCATTTTAAGATATAAGTAAAATAGATTATTTATCTACGAATTCATGATAACAGATTTTAACTTATTTTCAATATTTTACAATTTTATAAAAAATAAACTTATTTTTCTGTCAATTATAATAGTAGAACAGCTAATTACTTTAATAGATCATTGTTCACATTACATATTCCTAGGAATTTGACCTGAGAAATTCCCTGAACTATCCTAACATATGTGATTACAACTATTTTTTTAAAGCGATAAAAAAACACCCTTATGAGTGTTTTTCTTTAAAACTAATGTTTTCCACTAGATTTTTCATGTTCTCTGTTTTGTTCATAAGGCTACACTATCGCGACCATAATCTAAATGTGAATCATCAGCTGGGTTATCAGAAGTTATATCCTAGTAACCTGCGCTATTTGCATTTGTACAGTTTGCAAAATAAATCTTGAAACTAGTGCTGACAATGCTTCTACTTTTTCTTTTACATAATGCATATCTTTTTAAATACGTTTATCATGCCAGAAGTTTATTGAAAAATGATTATTCTCATCATAAGCTTCAAATTCATACCCTTTTTCTTTTAATCCTTTTATTATTGCTGGAACTGCTGCGACAGATTGTGGATGAATATCGTGCATTAAAACAATTTCTTTTGAAGACGTCGCACCTGCTAAGACATTTTGAACAATTTTTTCAGCTGCTACATCAATGGGTAATTTATTGTATTTCCAATCTAAAGAATCAATTGTCCAATCCCATACTTTTAAATTATTTCCTACCACTTCATTTCGAAGTGATTCATTTAAACCAGGCATTGATCCATATGGTGGACGTGTTAATTTCGGTGTGTTTCCAATAACATTTCTAATTAATGATTGATCTTCTTTCATCTCCTTAACATATTCCTGATTGGTGTATAGCTTTTTAAAATCATGTGTCATACTATGCATGCCCACATAATGATTTTCTACATGCTCTCGTTTCACTAGATCTGGGAACCTTCTCACATTATCGCCAATTAAAAAGAATGTTGCTTTCACATCATTTTTCTTTAATACATCTAATAGATTAGCTGTATATTTTCCTGGTCCATCATCAAAAGTCAAATATACAACTTTTCTTTCTTTACCATCAAAACGATTAGGTATCGATTTTTGCAATTCATTTTTAGGTAGACTGCTCACTTGTTGAACACTGTTTCCCTCTTCCGCATTTACCAGCTTAGGATTCGTAATAGATTGAAACATGTAATACCCTATTGCTACTAATGTAATAGCCAACAATACACTTATAATTCTTTTTTTCTTAAGCTTAATTTTCATATTATAATCTTCTTTCTATCAAATCATTCCACTTTAAGTCGTTTAGTTTTATTATTCTATTAGCTTATTAAGTTTTTTAACTTAACCAATCTCAATTTTGGACTATCATTTTAATAATCTATATAGGTGAAAATTAGTGCCCTGCACTAGCGTTCATGGCATTTCCTATAATAGTTAAAACTACCGGAAATAATACTGGTCCTAAGGTAAGGAAAATGTTTAAAAGTATAATAAAATTATATAGTGGGCTATAATTTTTACTATTACTGTTTTCGAAAACTAGGATGAATAATGTTATTACAGTAATCAAATGTAGTAATAAAATTATCAACCAATAATACATCATTATAGTAAGATTCCACTTTCCTAATAGTTGGTATGTTACCCCTATTATTATCCCTAATATAGTAACATTAAAGGAAATAAACAAAGTTCTTTTTAGTATTTTAGGAAATGTTTTATGATCCACAGTTTTATTATATAAACCGATTAAAATGCCCAAAGATAGATATGCCAGTAATAGCCCTACCCAATTCCAAATCCAATCTTGATCCCCCATTAAATTAAACAAAAGCGAAAGGATCCCTCCTACTGCAAAAATCGAGGAGATCATAATACTATTTAAAGCTGATTTCATACTATTCTCACTTCCTTAAAAATTTTACAATACAGCATTGAAGTCTACTCTTAAGTTGTCCTTTACTTATTAGAACCTTTTCATTAAAAATCTTGTATGGAAATCCCATCATATAATCTGGTCATCATACCTATTAGCATATACGGAGAATGGGTAGGCCCAGCAAAAATTACATGTACATGATCCCATACCATAATTTTTAAACTAAACGAAGCTCCACCAAATCCTACTCCACATGGTAGATATACAAATAGAGGATGCGATCCATCAACTTTTATTTGTATATCAATTATTCAGACGAGTAGCAACTACTGCTTTACTATAACCAGCTGTATATTCAAAAATAGTAGCCCCTTTGTTTCTAAGTAAATCTTTTTCCCACTTTTTCGCAACTGCTGCCATATGTACATATGATATTTTAAAATTAATCATAATTTATTATAATTAAGTATATATTAACAATATATTAAGTATAAGTAAATAAAATTAATAATAATTTAATTTTATTTGCTTATTTAAAGGGGATTACATATATGAACGATATTAATGTTGGTCACAAAATTAGGGCATTTAGAAAAGGTTCCGGATTAACCAGTAAGCGTTTAGCAGAGTTAGCTGATATAACACCTTCTATGTTAAGTCAGATTGAAAAAGGAATCACAAATCCTTCATTACAAACACTAAAATTAATTTCTGTAGCATTAAATATTCCATTGTTTAATTTTTTCTTAGAGGATACCAATACAGAAGAATTAGTTGTAAGAGCTAACCAAAGGAAAAAAATAACTTTTCCTGAAAGCGGCAATGTTTCGTATGAGTTATTATCTCCTAATTTAGATGGAGCACTAGAATTGGCTTTAATGAATCTGTTACCTCAAACTGCTTCATCTATGGAGCCTGTGGCACATAAAGGGGAAGAAATAGCTTTTATTATGGAAGGGCAAGTAAAACTATATCTAAATGATGAGGTTTTACTTCTCAATACAGGTGATAGTGTTAAAATCCCACCTTATGCAAAGCATAAGTGGGAAAACACTTCTTTAAACAAAGTCACTGTTATATTTGGAGTAACTCCACCATCTTTTTAATTTCAAATACTAGCGAAGAAAAGTTAGAGAAAATAATTCTCTAACTTTTCTTGTATACATAACTTTATTTTAAGAAAGTAAAAAACTTGTCTCTCAATTATATGTGATTAAAACTAGTGAAATAGATCTTTTTAATTACATACTTAATTTATTTTTTAATGTCCAATATTTTTCTCCATTAGCTTCAAAAGAGAATTCTACCCATCCATTCGGATCTTCACGATAAATAAAGATGGTTGTTCCAGGAGTTACTGTACCAACTTCATTCTCCTCGACAGCTACATCTGGTCTACTTTTAATTTTTAAATTAAATGGATAAGGTACCTGATAGTAAGTAGCTGATGATACAACATTTGAGCTTGAACCGTCTGCATACATTTTATATGGAATTTCATTAGATAACGCGTCGACATCTAATGTTTCAGGATTCTTTGGTAATTTTTTTGCATATGTATAGTCTTCTACATGGAACGGTTTAATACGTTCCATAATACCCGCAATTTTCTTAGCCCAGCCTTTATCTGATGCATATTTCACATTCATGCCAGTTAATGTTGGGCCGTTATAATACATACCACTTTCTTCGAAATATCTTTCTCGTACATAATTAGCGTTATAAGCAATGCTATCGCCGTAGCTTGGTAAATATTTCGCATATTTAAAAGGATCTCCATCATATGCACGTAGACCGAATAGATTATGTTTTTGATATGCGATTTCTGATTTTCCGTATCCAGATTCTAAAATCGCATGTGCTGCTAAATAATGAGCACTCACGCCATATTGATTTTGCGCATTGATAAAATCTTGCCCATGTCCAACTAAGGGACTATCTGAATGATATTTCGCAATAAAGCTATCAATCTCTTGAGCTGTAATTTTCGAAGCCACTGTTAAATTTAAATCTTCATATGAGGTAGCAGTAGTAATCTCTTTTTCATCGTTTAAATTTTGTTGTAACATATCTGTTTTTGCAGTAAGTTGAGCAGCTTCAGCACGTGTTATAAATCTATTTGGTTGCCAACCGTTCTCGGTACCATTAGAGATTTTTAAATCTATTAAAATATTGGCATATTTTTCTCCCCAATGCCCTTTTAAATCTTCAAATCTAACCTGATCATTATGATTTGGTGTGCTTTGTAGTTTATATGCATTTACTAGCATCGTAGCCATAGCAGCGCGAGTTACTTTTCCGGATGGATTGAAGATTCCATTACCTTCACCTTTAACAATCCCAGCTTTTTCAGCAGCAGCAATATAAGGAGTAGCCCAGTGGTTTTGTGAATCTGTAAAAGATGGTTTTGCATTAGGATCAATTTGTATCCCTAAAACTTTTGTCATAATTTTTGTAGCCGAAGCTCTGTCTAATGAGTCATTTGAACCAAAAGTTCCATCTGGATAACCATTTAATACCTGTTTATCAACTAAATAATTAACGGATTTATCAGCCCATGTAGGAACATCAGGGAATTTATGAGTATCTGCTAAAATATTAGAAGAATAGGATAATATAGCTCCTGCAAGGATACCTGTTGCAATTAATTTGTGCTTCATTAAAATAAACACCTCTACCATTGTATTTATCAAATTGAGATTTTCTATTTTTATATTTACATGTTTGTCATAATAATGAAATCGTATTAACACGCATTCAATTTGATGTAACGAGTATAGTTACTTATATACACAAGTGTCAATGAATGTCTTTTACATAAATGCATAATTTTTACATGAATTTGGATTTCCCTGATCTTATAATTGACTTATGCATATGGTAAATTTAATAGTTATATTTCTTTTCGATAGTGTAAATTTAATGCTTTATTTTTTACTCTATTAGATATGGGTTTACATTACTAATCTAATTAAATTAGATTTCTTTACGCACCCTCTTCTGAATCCCATACCTCAACAAATTCGAAACCTTTTAAATTGTTTTCTAAAACTGTATTTCTAAATTCATCAGATACTAAGACAGTAGAAGAATGTAATCTTTGATTTAAAAATGTTTTAAATATTATCTGCCCCTCAACTTTATTGGCTAAAAATGCGTATTTTTCGAACCCTATTATTAACCCTATACTTAGTTTTTCCAAAACTGCTTTATTATAGTTAATTGCATCAACTGTATTTAGAACGTTTATTAGGTAATAAACTTCACTTGTAACATCATGAATTAATGGAAGGAACTCAACATTATTACAGATTAGAGGCTCTAATATTTCTTTCGCTTTTCTGCTAATCATTGGTGTACCAAGTTCTCCCCAGAACATAGGACAGTCACTTTTTTTATCACCTTCTACACATTCAATAAAAATTTCCCCCCACGAATCAGACAGTTTTATTGCCAAATCAATTTTCCCATCAAAATATTTTTTACGGTCTTCTTTTAAATTTAGTAGCTGAAAAGATTGATAGTTATCAAATAAGCTTTTTAATTGCCAAATTTTCATACCTTTTTACTCCTTCAGAATTTAATTATTAAGTATCATGGATGATTTTGTATTAAAGCCAAAATTCGCCTAAGTAAACCTAGTGATTTATTGGTATAATTAATAATGTATTCCATTTTATGGATCAATCAATTAATATAAGGCTATGTTTTATAACATATGAAAATACTGCTAATTTAATATTAAACATAATAAAATACATAGCCCTTTCTTTTTACTATTAAAAAACATATTGAAGTAAGGAGTTATATTATAATGGCAATCTTTCAAAGTAATGTTCAAAAAGCTGAACAAATTGCTACTCAAATGAGATCAGCTTCTGACGCAATTCAAAATGCAACAGGTAAATCAATAACGCACGCAACACGTACAACTTTAACCGTTAATCACAAAGCACAGGAAGCAAACCAACAAGCCTTAGAATTAACTAGACAATTTCTTGCTGCCTTTCAGCAATCCATTGACAATATACAGTCTGTAGCAACAGAGTTTGAACGAATGGACAACGATTTACAGAAGAATTTTTAGCTTTTTTAAGAATTTTTCCTTTATCCCTTCTGTTAACTTATATATAAGCAAAAAGGTAGGCGGAAAAAATGAATCAAGAAATAGAACAAAAAATGAAGGTCTTGAGTCAAAATCTAATGAATCTATCCGAGGAACAATACCAAAATCAACGCGCAATACAAACACAAGAACAAGCAGAAGCAGACTTTCAAGAATTAAAAATACGCAGCCATCGCTTTTTTCATCGTATTTTAGAAACATGGCATGGTGATAAAGAACTCTTTCGCTTTTTTACCAATATACAATTAGAAACTCAACAAATTGAAAGAAGCCTTTCTTATAAATTAGAAGAACAAAAGGAAACATTAATTCAAGAGAAACAAAAATTATACAATCTAGAAAATGACCTCACTCATCAAAAACAAAAACTTGCTAGGGAGGCCAATTTATGAGTTTAAATATGTATCTTGGAGAGGTACAATCCCAAACAAACACTATGTATGCTTTTTGTACTGCTACTATACAAAGTATGGAGCAAGTAATCCAGTCTATCGACAGTTTTGTTGGTGATTCTGTCCTACAGGGTCAGACTTATGATAGTGCGAAAATGTATTTTGCAGAAACGTTTCTTCCTTTAGCACAGGGGATTATTTACCTATGTGAAGAATTACTCCATCAGAATGAATCTTTTCCTGCTGAGTTTCAATCAAGAGTCGCCTCAACAGATGTAGTTGAACAAGAACTATTAGAACAAATCCGAGAGATTGACCGAATGATAGCAAGTATTGAAGTTACAAGACAAATTATGCCACTACCGGATATGGATGCAATGGTTAACCTATTTATTGAGATGCGCCGTAAAATCCAGGGAAAGTTAGAACATCTATATGAATTTAATCAAACATCTAGTAATAACTATGCTACCGCGATTCAATTAGCGGCTAGTATCGCTGCAGGCCTTGCTGAAGTTCAAAGTGGAAAAGGCTTTAGCCCTGCAAGCGGTACATTTAGTACACAAAGAATAAATATGGAATGGGTAGATTCTATTCATGAATATCTAGACAATAATATTCGATTAGATAATAGTATAAAAACAAATAATCTAATCGAATCTGGTATACTATTAAGTAGTTCTTCTGAAAAAAATATACTAGAAAAGTTTATAAAAGGGGTTTGGAATGGATCCGGAAAATTTATTGGCGATTTAGTAGAGACATACAATTCGTTAGACGATACAGTGACAAAGGAAAACCTAAAATATGCTGCAGGTCATCCTATAGAAACCGCATATACCATGATAAATACTTTTTCAGACACTTTTATGAATGAATTTTGGCATGGCGATGCTGAAAGTCGTACACAATGGGGAACAAATATTTTTATGGAGTTTGGTTTAGGATGGCTTGGAGATAAAGGAGCAGGCCAAATTGGAAAAGTAACTTCCCTTGGAGACTCTGTAAAGTTAACAAAATTTTCAGGTGATACACCTTATATTTCAAGCCACTTACCATTAAAAGATCGATTTGCTTTTGCTGGTGGAGATGGTTTGCGATCTAGATTTGACACACCAGACTTTAAACAAGCTGAAGAAAAACTCTCTACCTATCAATTTGCTAGTAGTGGAAGAATTAATAGTAGCAGAACTAATGGTGGCAATGTTCCGTATAGTTTTGATTCATCACTTATGGAGCACCTTTTTCACGGGGAACTAAAACAAAAATGGTGGGGACTAAAAGCTGTTGGATATCACCATGAAAGTATGATGGGTGGAGGAGAAATAGTTAGAATTACCCATGCACCAAATTCTGCGGGAGTATATAGAGCAAAAATAAAAGTAGACGGTGAAACAAAAAATGCGCTTTCTTCATTTTTCCCTAAGGATTGGGATAGAGTACAGGTACTTGATTCTATCAAAGAAGCATACGATAATAAGATTCAAGTCGATACAGTTAGATATGTAGGACAAACATCCCACGGATTTAAAGTAGAAATGATTATACAAAATAATGAGATAATAACAGCATATCCTGTTTATACTAGGAGGTAAAAAATGAAATATACATACGAATTTTATCGCGATGGACTTGGCGGATTAAGAATACGTTTGCCAAAAGAAATTTCTATAATTTCTCATTTTTTGGAAGATATTTTAGATGATGAAGCAGATGAGTATATACAAATTTTAGATAATGTAGTAGACCAAAAAGTTCCGCAATATGAAATAGAAGGGAACGTAGCAGCAGTCTACATTGAACCTAATTACACCAGTGCTATTAACTTATTTATGAGTGCTCCAAATAACAAATGTAAAATTGAGACCTCTGAATTTAGAAAACTACTTGTGTTGTGGCGAGATACAGTGGTAGCAGAAGGGAAAGATATAGAAGTATAAAAGAAAACTACCTTCTGTGATATTTAGATCATAGATGCTAAACTCAATAAAATCAAAGGTAGGAATATATTAAATATATTTCTACCTTTTTATTATGTGGCGAGACTCCACATCCATTAACTTAAAAATTTTTTATTTAACAGGAATTGTACTTGCAGGAATATAAAAGATTTTACAATTAAGATGCTGCACTTAATATTGTTAACAGTTATTTTTGCTTATCCTTCATTAATTGTAAACTACCACCCTTAACCCCTATGTTTTTCCGGTACAAGAATAAAATGTTCAAAACAGTTTTAAAATTAGTTTCTTTTTCACCTTGTAAGCTGTAGAGCTTTCATATATTCCCCTTTTCTTTCAAGGGCCTTTTTTGCATCCTTAGCCGTTAATGCAAAATCTACTGCAATGTTCTGTAATAACTCCTTATTAGCTTACCTGAAGAAATCTCTTAGTTGTTGATTTGCTAACCTTTCTTGTTTACTATCAATCAATTCAAAAAAGAATTTTTTTGTTTAAGGGTCACTTTACAATCTTCAGTTGATGGATGTGTGAACGTACCGCTACTAAAATTCTTGCTTTTAAATCATTATTACTGTATTATATTTACGTAGCAATATAAGGATTATGTTATATAAAAAGGCATCAAATCTATAAGTAAGATTTAAATCCTTTTCCAATTCAAAAAGATTTTGCCAAAATCTAATATGATTTATGCTTATCTTTTTAGTATGTATCTAGTAAAAACATATTTTTTATCCATAGAATTCTGTTTTCAATGATATGAATTAGTGTTCTAAACAAGGAACTCTACTAAGTAATCTGAATAACCTGAGAGGTATTGTATGTAGTTTACTCATCTCCAGGTACTACTACAATAAAAGAGCCTTACCTCTCTAGGCAAGACTCTACTAGTTTAGTTGTATAATATTTATATGATAACTAAGAAACAGAAAACATATAACACCAAATAGCAGCACCCTATTACTCCTCCTACAGCTAATACCTGTTTAACCCAACTCTTAATTTTTTGATTACTGTAAATCACTTGCACTCTTTCCATATTTCCTCCTATTAAGGAGAATCCTTAAAGACTCTCACCTCGCTATAGTACCATTAAAAAATAAATAATAGAGATCTAATGTATAAGTATGCAATATTGCATACAAAAATGTATTGTTATAATTGTAAGCGCTTACTATAATAAGGTTATAAAGATTCACCACATCTTAATAAGAAAAAAGAGGAGCGAATAATATGGAAATCGCAATGGCAGTTTTAAAATTTATAGGTGGAGCAATCCCATTAATTCAAGAACTTCTAAAAGCATTTATGTAAATTCACTATTTAGCAATTATTTATAAAAATTATCATACAAATGATCTGTATATCAAAAATGAATTGATTTACAGATCATTTGCGTGAGCAAGTTCCCTTTAACATGATTAAGGGACTTTTTTAATTTTTAAATACTTAAGGTTATGTCACATTAACATCAAGTTAGCAAAACAAAAGAAGAATACCCCACCCATTCCAATAATTCTACAAATGGAATAGCATATTTTTCATTTTTGGGTCCTTAAAACACTTTAACTTGATGGTGATGAGGTAACAATTCTGATTAAGAGATAAGATCAGTTTATACAAAGATTACCGACCGATATGTGGAAGATGAAGAATACACTTGCGAAATTGAAACGATTGAATTAAAGGACTTGATGTTAGTGTGGTTAACAGAATATGAAAATCACTTAAAAAATCGTAATCTTAACTAAAAAACACCAAGACTACCCCTCTCCAGGGCAATCTTGGTGTTTTTTACGTTCACATACAAATTATTATTTGTATTGTTACATGGGTTCTTTATTAAATTATATACGTCTACTTTACCATCGATAAGCAATGACTAATGTCTCCCATTTTATCGTACTGATTACCTATACGAGGTTTTAAAAGAACCACCTTGACTAAAATGATAAAACAAGAAATCGAAATGAGCCCCTTTTTTATTTTGTAAGCAGTAAAGCTTCCATATAATGCTCTTTTCTCTCAAGAGCTTTTTTTGCATCATCAGCTGTTAATATATAATCTACTGCAATGCTCTGTAATAGCTCCTTATCCGCATTTGGCAACTGAATCGTTATATCTTCCACACTACTCTTATTATTTCCATTTATCTTATTAAATTCTTGAATACTTCTTGCCAGCTCTGCTAATTTTTCCATATGCACAGGATTGTTTACATCCAAAAATATATTACTTCTAAAAACTGCCGTAACATATTTCTTTACATTTTTCTTTTCTTTTTCTGCTTCTTCCTTTTTATCAAAAACAATATTTCCCGTATAAATTTGTTCAAACGTGAATATATCGTTATTCTCTTTTCCAGCATAATATGTATTGAAATTTTCTTTTACATCATTCGCTTCTTTTTTAATTTTATAATTATCACTATCTACTTTTGGAGAGATTCGTCCATCCAAAGCTAGCTGAAACTGCAAATACGGTTCATTTACTTGCTGTACATGAGCTATCCGTACATCTGGCCCCAGTAAATCTTTATAATTCCCCGGTATTTCAACTTCATTTAGTTTAACAGAAAAACCATACTGCGATTTTGTATAACTTTGAGCTTTTTGTTTAATTTCTTTATCCGATATATCACATGATGTTAATAGTATTAAACTAAACATCATACTACATGTTATTTTTGTTATTTTCATATGGTATCTCCTTTTATGCTTACTTCATATACATAAATGCTAATATAGATTTCCGATAAAGTCACGAAGTTTAACAAAAAGAAGAGCAATTTTAAATTGCTATGTTTATACAATTTCATATGAATCAGAGTTAAATTTAAAAGAACTAAATCGTGCGTTTTCTCTTTATTCAACCATTTAACTTACTAACACTTTTCATAAGATATTTACACACTGCATTTAGGTAAAGAAATACAGAAATGTGTTTTTTTCTTTGTACTATCTAAATTTATGCTCCCTCCATGTTTTTCTACTATATGCTTAGCAATAGTTAATCCAAGACCTGATCCCCCATTATTTTCTCGAGAATCATCTACTCGAACAAATGCATCAAAAATACTTTGTTTCATATCCTCAGGTATTCCAATTCCATTATCTATAATGTTTATATATACTTTTCTTTCATCCTCAATTAACGATACAAACACGGTCGTACCTGCCGTATTATACTGTAGGGCATTAGATATTATGTTAGAGATAGCACGGTATAGTAATCTGTTGTTAATTGGAGCAATCACTTCTTTAGAGGGAATTTGATATTGAAGGATTAAGCGCTTCGCTTGAAATAAATCATAATATTCTACAAGCAATTCACGAATAAACTCAGATACATCAGTTGGATGTACTTCAAAAGGGTAATCAGAATGCTCTAATTTAGACAGTTCAAAAATATCTTCAGTTAATACCGCAATGATTCGAATCTTATTATATATTACATTCAAAGTTCTTTCTCTTTCACTTTTTTCTGTAATGATCCCTAGTTGTAATGCTTCAACATAACCTTGAACGGTTGTAATTGGTGTCCTTAAATCATGAGACAAATCTACAAGCATCTTCTGCTTGGTTTCTTCCAACCTCTTCTTCTCTTTTTCTATTTTATCGAGTTTTTCCGACATAACATTAAACGAATGCTGTATTTGCATTAACTCAAAATATGTTTCATAGTTTAACCTTTTATCATATTTCCCACTAGCAATTTCCTCAAATCCAGTTGCTAGTTTATCCAATGGCCTGGTTATTTTCCTAGCAATTTGCCTACTAAATATATATACATTTATAGAGAAGAATACAAAAAATAAAACGATGGTAGAAAGTAATATTTTATAAAAAACATATACATATTCCTCATTTTTATCAGAAAAAGTATATTCATACTTTATTGCTTTTTTAGGAACCTTAACAAGGCAATATAATGTTTCACCTTTTTCCGTTACAAATGTTGCTACAGATGAATAATAAGGAAGCTGATCATTATCAAAAAATAAGGTAGTAAATTCTCTTTTTGAATATGATAAAAGCTTATCCTTCTTTTCCCCTTTGGTATAGATAACTTGTAAATTTTCATTAAGAATTTCTACCCAACCACCAAATGATTCTATTGATTCTGAATTAATAGTTTCAAAGTTTTCACGCACTACTTCACTTGCTTTTAAATTATTTAGCTCTCCTAGTTGCTTTTCTGTTTGGTACATCAAAAATATAAATAAGATTATCACCGTGAAACCTATTGCTAGTGCAAATGTAACGTAATTTTTAATTAAGATATACAAAACTTTATTTTTCATAAAGTTCTTCCTTCCTAGCAAATCTATACCCAAGTCCCCGGATCGTTTTTATATAAACTGGATTCTTAGGAGAATCCTCTAATTTCTCTCGTAGTCTACTAATATGAACCATAATCGTATTATCATCTGCACAGTAATAATCGGACCATACACTTTCAAAAATTTGTTTTTTAGTAAATATTCTCCCTGGTTCTTCCATAAAAAGTGCTAAGATTTTATATTCCGTAGCACTGAGAGAAATGGATTCGCTTGATTTATAGAGTATACAAGAATAATGATCTAATACTAAATCACCTATATGAATTTGCTTCTCCTTACCTTCTACAGCCTTATCATTAAATTCATAGGATCTTCTAAGGTGAGCTTGAACTCTAGCTATAATTTCTAAAGCACTAAATGGCTTTGTAATAAAGTCATCTGCTCCAATCCCTAAACCGATAATTTTATCTACTTCTTGAGATTTGGCTGACAATATAAGTATCGGGAATTGTAACGTCTCACGAATCTTTTTAATTAATTGATAACCATCCATTTTAGGCATCATAATATCAACAATAGCTAAATCAATATGATTTTCTTCTAGACACTTTAAGGCAACTTCACCATTTGAAGCCTCTACAACAAAAAAACTTTCCATTTCTAAAAAAAGCTTTAAAAGATCAATAATATCTTTGTCATCATCAACGATTAATATATTTTTTTTCATACTCTCCCTCGCATCGGTCAGAATTTTCAAAAATCCATTTAAGGTTATTGTAAGGTAAATGAAAGTGACATGAAAGACTAACCGTTTAATATACAGGTATGAATTACAAAAGGAGGCATTATCACATGAAAAAATTTGTTGGAATTGCGTTAGCAGCTACCATTGGAATTGGAGGTTTAGGAACTTTTGCTACTACTAAAACTCACGCTGCAGTAAACAATCCAGAATCAACAAAATCGGTTTATCAAGTATCTGACGTGCAAGGTGAATTTATGCACATTAAAGTGGGGAAACCTTGGTCAATGACGCCAAGCGGAAAACAATACAAATATGTCTTATTTAGTGAAAACAAAATTTATGTACACCCTAAAACTGGTGTAGTAACAGCATATGAAGAAGGAGCAGCTGAAGGTAGAGTACTTGATAAAAATGGAAATGTTGTTGCTATTTGGTATATCACGGCTTCTAAATAATGAAGGGTTAAGTTTACAAGGTTGAAAAAAGCATCTTTAAGTTTATTATGAGAGTAGTAAAAGAATTTCAATACTTTTACTTACACTAAAATAAAAAAGCTTATCTATTAACACGTAATGATAAGCTTTTTTATTATTCTTTTCATTTTTTGTTTTAGGAAGTATTTCTTTAAGTTGATAGCAATGTGGTGCTATCCCATCTCTATAAAGCTAAAACTTTATAGTGCCCTCAAAACAGAAACAACAAGTTACCTTTATATAAATAGCTTTTGGAAAATTGATAATTTGGTTTAGGGATACTTTAAGATATTAGCTTGAAGAGCATATAATGCTACCTCATACAGAGTGATCAGGATATTAAACTTAAACGTGTTATTTTTAGCATTCTAAATAATCGGGTTCAATGTATTTTTCTGTTTCAGGAGAGCTTTTAATTTCTATAGGATTTTTCTTAAAAGCTACAACAGTAATCCTATCTTCTTGAACTAAACTTCTGGATTCATTTATAGAAGAGAAACCTGTTCGCGTTAGAAAATTGTATAGAGAGGATTTTGTCATCCAAAAACTAGTAACGTTATCTAATGATGCCCATTTTGATTTTAAACGTTCTTCTATTGATGAATTAGCAGAGTGTTCTAGCATTGTGTGTCCCTTATATTCATAATTTTTATAAAGTACTGATACATTAGGAGTACAAGTGATATGAGTATCAATTATTACAAACCTTTTGCATACTTCATGCACTTTTTCTAAAAAGGGGAATACATCTGAGCAGTCTAAATGATATAAAATACCAGAACATAAAACAATATCAAATTGACCATATTTTTCAGCACTTAAATTTCTTACATCATCTTGATAAAAGGTTAAGTTTTCCAACCTTAATAAATCTTTAGCGAATATAGCTTTTTGTATGTTTGATTCTCTTCCTTCTATCCCTACAACAGTTGCTCCTTGCATAGCAAACTCAATAGCGTAATGCCCCTCTAAACAAGCTAAATCTAAGATTCGAAGATTTTTAAAATCACATTGTGTGATATCTTGAATCATTGTCACAATTTTTTTTAATGCAGGGTTTGGTTGTCGAATATCTCTTGTATATAGAGTATCCGTTAATTTAATATCATAAGCGGTCCATTCACCATATTTACGAATAATATTTTCTTTTTCGAGAACAAAATCTTTCATGATACAATTCGCCACCTTTAACATAATATTAGTGTAATATATATCTTTATATGATCAATATATGTGTGTATAACTTGTATTTAGACGAAGGTAAATATTTTAAAGCTTGTCACTTTATCATGTGGTACGCTAACGATCCCTTCTTTTTGGGAGCCACTCGCAAATTTATAACAATAGGCAGCTCAAATAGTTAACTAATTAAACTACCTATTCATCTCACCTATCTAAATTATAGAAATAATTCTAATTTAACTAATTAAGATTTTTTATTCTACATAGAATATCTTCTTATATTCATTTTTAGCCATTGCAAATGTCATAATGATAAGTGGGACACCACATTGCTATCAAGCTAAGCAAACAAAAGAAAATGATTCATGTGAAACAATTTACTAAATTTCCTCTGACATTTTTAGTTATGTTCCTAGCGAATTTAGCGAACTATTATTTTATCGTATTTATGTAATAAAAAAGCCTTCCCAATTATAGGAAGGCAACGTTCTAAAATGAAAACCTATATTTGATTTATAATTAAATTACCTCAAACTGATAATATACACTTTTCCCATTTTCCCTAGTTACTTTAACTTCAGCAAACCCTTTGCCAATGACATCCATCCTAACCATTCCATCGTCTTGTAATGTAACTTTTACAACTTTTTCTCCACCTTTTATTGTATGCTTTGCTGCAACTCCTTCCTCAACTCTAGATTGACCAACACGCCAACAGTCACTGCACTTTTTTTGGCTCTTAGATATCATTTCATTTTTTACATGTACACTGTTAGTAGATGCATCAGCAATACCATTTGTACTCAACAAAATTAAGGAAGTTACTAAACCTATTCCCAGCTTCTTTAACATTATTTCATCCCTCCTGTGTTAATTCATACTTTTATATTAAACTGAGATTCTTTCAGATAACTTTCATTTACCTTACAATAACCTTAAATACCTTTCTGTAGATATTGAATTCTTTGGAGTACTCTATTTATCTTTTGTTTTCCATCTTCCTACTGTTTTTTCATTAACAGTAGGAGGATGTAGATAATAATTCAGCAATTTTCCGATTGGCAGTATCGCCATTATGTTCTTTAAATAGTTGATACGCTTTATCAAGGTCTGGACTCCGTTGTCTGGCCATACTTATCACCTGCCTCCTTATCCAATGGTTTGCTCTTCTTTCTTTAAACACTCAATACATATATCAAAATTATCCGTATTTGCTTCACGAATATATGTATTATCGAAATGAGCAGGCATTTTAACACTCACATACACAGTTCGTTACAAATAGAGCATGTAGGAACGGTTATATTTCCCTCTTCCACTTACATCACCTCACAATTAACTTCAATATGTCCTTTATCTATCCAAAATAAAAAAGCAGCGAACTCGCTACTTTAATAATTATTTCTTCCAATTATTGAAATCGGAGTACTTTCTATATTCTTGTTCAATAACACCTTCATACCATTTATCATCTTGATCAGGTCTTGAAGGTTTATTATTATACTCATTGATATCACCATTGTTATTTAACCATTCAGGCTTATCATGAGCATATTTATAAATGAATTGTCTAGTTTCTTTTAATGAATTAAATACTTCAGGAAAAATCATCGGTTCTTTCCCCATAGCATGACCATATATACGATACGTAGTTTCTCGTTCTCCAACAGTTTCAAAAAATGGCTTTGGAACCATATCTATTTTTCTCACACTCTTCCCCCTTTTCTATACTCAGTCTCAAAAGACTCTAACATTGCAAAGTCAAAATCTAAAGGCGAGGAGAAGTATACCCCATATTTCCTCAATTTCTTTGCTACATCGATTATATCCCTGGAAGGATCTGTATCCGGAAAACTGTCGTAGTCTGTATACTTTTTCAACTCCGAGATAATCCGCTCAATATTTTTCATGCCACCATGTTGTTTCCCTAAATCTAGATCTAATAATGTAACATAATTCATATCTAGCTCCTTCATTAGCCTCCACATATGGTTTACATGCCTTCCACCCAAAGTAGTAATCGATATACCATGTAGGTCTGGATCAATATCCACTTTTTCTAAAATTAATGGTAAAATATCTTCTTCACTGTCTCCTTCTACTAAAACAACCAAATTTGCAAAGTATAGCTCTGGGTTCTTATAAACTGCATTTTTAATATATTTATAATCTTCTTCATCCAAGTTTTCTTTATTTAGTTTCCTTATCTCTTGATTTGATTTAAAAAACCTTATTGAGTAAGGGTCCGTCCGCTTCAAAATAACTGTAGAATGAGTGGATAGAAAGACCTGTGTATTATTTTCTTCTGCAAAACTCCTAATAGCGGCTATTAATCCACCTATCTTTTGTGGGGATAGATAACTTTCAGGCTCTTCTACTATAAGAATTCTCCCAAAATTGTACGGTTTACTTTGTAATTTTATTAGAGACATAAAGATTGAAATATAAGCAATCGATTTTTGTCCATCACTTATGTGATTTAACTTCCATTTTCCGAAGAACCAATCCATAAAATGAAGTACACGCTCTAAATCATCTAGATAAATAGAATAACTAACATTTTCTTTAGGGAAATTTTTTTTCCAATTCATTTCAACTTCTGCTTTTAGGTCCTTAACAGATGAAATTCTGTTTACTTTTCTATCCAATAGCGATAAAATTCTCAAGACATTTTTTCTAATACTTTCATCACTAGATGCCGTTCCCTTTGTAATATATTCAGTTATTTTAGCATTCAGTTCTCCTTCTAGTAACTGAATATCTGCTTCAGAGTCTCGTCTGGATGGAATATAATAGATTTCAATTATCTTTCTCAAATTCACGCCTGTATAATCTGGCTGCCACTCTATTCGAGCTTGTTCCATATTTTTATTCGATGCATCAAATAATTTCCCTTCAATAGAGATATCAATTTTTTGTTTTTTGTCATGCCCACTATAGTAATTAAAATAAACAGTTGGCTCTTGATTAAATCTTCCTTCTGGTTTAGTCGGAAACACAATTACGTCGACATGGATGTAACATAATTTCTCGTGATAATATACAAGTCGATCGTCCTCTAACTGTTCAGGGTCTTTAATTTCAATCAATAAATCTATTACAATTTCTTTTGTATCATCATTAAAATCACGCTTCTCAAACCCCCTATCTTTCGGATTATTTGATAAAACCTTTAACAATGCGTTAAAAACTGTCGATTTACCTACACCATTTGCACCTATAAATGTTGTTATTGTATCTTCGAATTCAATGGTTTTTCCCTCTGAATCAAAACATCTAAAGTTACTAATATTTATTCTTCGGATAATTATTTTGTCGCTTTCCTCCATTGCCAATTCCACACCCCTATAACAATTTTTTCTAATTCCTATTATACTTAAATTCTTATATATACATAGAGTATTTTTGTTATTTCATGAAAAGCCATGTTACTTCATAAAACGAAAGAAACTACCCGGACAAACGCATTTACAACTATTCGAATTTCCTCACTAAAAACAAACTTTCTCTAACACGTTTAGCAACCTTTTTCTCAGCCCTTTCAATCGTTGTTTGCACAGTACTTCTACTAATAACTAAATAACTAGCAATTTTGTCATAAGAGAAACAATATCCTCTAGACATCAAATACACTTCTTTTTCACGATCAGTTAACAAAGAAAGTGCATCTTCCAACTGAATCTTTTCCCATTCACTAATAACATTTTCTTTTTCATGTTTATCCCATTCATATAATTGAACACCAGTACTTCTTAAATACCTTTGCATTAATAACGGATCAACAGCTCGTTCCCGTTGATACGCCGCCCTTCTCTCAATACCTCTTCTATTACCCGGTCTTTTTCCTGTACGTAACCATTCTATTGTAAATTCCAAATCAGAGATCATATCCGAAAAAATCTTCTTTTCTACTTCACTCGCATTATCCTTAGCGTTTCTAGTTTCAAGCAAAGACTGAGTATAACTATTGATTAATCCTTCCATTCAAATCCCTCCTCCTACAAAAATAAAAAAGACACTAATCTACACAACACAGTTAAAACTGCATTATGTAGATTAGTGTCCTCCAGTTAGCTAGTAGAACATTTTATTTAGAAATTTCATAATTATAGAGCTTACTCTTTTCCCCGAATCCTCTTGAGGGATGTCTAGGGATATTATCTTCTTCATACACCCCAAAGCAATGTAACTTTGTCTCGTGTTCAGTTAGTAAATCTTTAAAACACGATTGTTCAGTCATCGCTTCACCACCCTTCCCCCATCCAACAATTACTAACGAAGCAGATTCCACAGCTTTTTTGATAATATCAAAATTTTCTTGCTCAAATACCCTATACTTTTTAGGTAGATTTTCTTTGCGTGGTGATCTTTTAGAGAACAGATTGACTATTTCTATTGACCCACACTTATTATCTATAGCTTTATTCATACATAAAAAAGTTGATTTATCAAATTTAATGTGAGTTGCAACGGCTGGATTGAACAAAATAGCAACTGCCTTAGGTTTTTTTTCATTCCAAACACGTATAAGAGAATACCTTCTTTCTTCATCCTCACTATACTTAGCTTTTGAGTTAATTATACTATTTTTCGATCTCAAAATTCTTCCCCCTCATCAAATTTAACTCTTCTAACCTTTCCTTGATGGGTAACAATTTTAGTCTCACCATGATTAGGTAATTACGTTAATTTTGCCTTACCATCACAAACAATTACAGCAAAAACATTGTTATAATTCATTATATAAATTTATAACTTTAAATTCTCTGAATTAACCTTAACTTCTTTTAATCTCACTCAAAATTCCTCCCTAAATTATGATCATGCTGGTTCAAAAACTTGTAGTCGGGAGAAAATCTCCACAATTCTGCTTAACTTGAACTTACTAGTTAACACAAATACTTCAAAACATTTTCTGGAATAAACGATTGATCCAAGGATAAATGTAAGCGTATAGGGATAGGCCACTTTTCATCACGGACACATCTACATAGAGTTTCTGCACGCTCCCAATCATATCCCTTGTCCTTAACCCTTTTATAAAGCCATATTCCAAGCGTAAATTCCTCAAACAACTCATAGCGATCATCAGATGCTGTACTTTTCGCTAATTCATCAATTGCTCTAACATTATTTGATATCTGAACAACAATATCTGTATAACGAACTTTAGAATTCAATCTCTTTATATAAGCTTTTTCAGGATTGAATGCAGCAACAAGCTGCAGAAAACTTTGAGAATGTAATTAAATCTGGTGAAAGTACGTGATAAAAATTTTATTATGAGTAAAATATG
Source organism: Bacillus cereus group sp. BfR-BA-01441 (assembly GCF_022663075.1). Lineage (NCBI taxonomy): Bacteria > Bacillati > Bacillota > Bacilli > Caryophanales > Bacillaceae > Bacillus > Bacillus cereus group sp. BfR-BA-01441. Next base: position 2,322 of record NZ_JAKUEU010000074.1, on the reverse strand, counting down.
AGCATTGAGGAAAATCAACACTTTGAACCCCTGATATAATAAGGTTTTCCATACTATCTCGTTGAATCTTTAGAAAATAACGTTGCGATTATTGTTAATATTCCTAATATATTAATCAATATACTTTGTTCACTTCCTGTTCTTTATGCTCTTATTATAAGCCCTTCGTTAGCTTGAGTTATCTCAAGTCAAGAAGACCTTTCTGTAAATTCAAGATAATCCATGCTATTTTTACTCTATTAAAAAAGGAGCCACTCAAAGTTGAGCCGCCCCCCTTTTTATTTCACATATACATTTCAAAAAAATATTCCTTTGATTTATCTCTTAGATTCTAAAGCCGATATACGTTCCTCAAGGTTAGCTAATATCGTATGCAGCTCAGCATTTTCAGCCTAGAGTTATTCATTTTTCTCGTTAAAACCTTGAATAGTAGCTAAGGCTACCCCTTACAAATCTATACTTGAGATGTATTTTCATCACCTTCATTTAGTCCGAAAGCAGCTTGAAAATCCTGAGCAGTTGGTCAAATATGACGCTAACCGGATGGAGCTTCTTTATAGTTCCAGAGGTATAATTAGATAATCTATATATTTTAGACAATTAATATTTACATTGTTCAGAACCATGTAGTAACCAATAGATTTATATTTGCTCTTATGCCTTCGGACCGTATTTCTTTCTTAATACTGCCAGTTCTTCACTTAGTTTTTCCACATCTGATCTCCAAAACAAACTTATATTTTTCATTTGTTTTAATGGGATAATCCGTTCCTTCTTAACTAATACATTTAACCTAGCACGATTTACATTCAGTATTTCCATTGCTTCTGATGTTGTCAAAATATAATCATTTACAAATTTTTCAATATCCTCTTTACTTTTTAATTCATACATGCTTAATCACCTATATCCATTAGTGTTTTTATAAATTTAAAAATTAATTTTAGCATTAGAAGTAGTACAATCATAATATTTAATATTATAAGTAGTATTATAACAACATAATCCATTGTTTTTAAGTTGTTCCAATCAACAACAAATACAAAAAAAAGTATTGTTAAAGGAATATATGTAAATACAGTGTTTAAAATGCCCCATACTTTATTTATTATCTTTCTCATCCCTGTGACCCTCTGCTTCAACATACTGAAGCATTCCTTTCCATTGAGTATAATTGAATAATCTATATAACTTGGAACAATATAATATCAACACGATTCAAAACCGTGATGTAACCGCTGGGTTTATGCATATCCTTATGCCTTCGGACCGTATTTCTTTCTTAATACAGTCAGTTCTTCATTTAGCTTTTCCACATCTGATCTCCAAAACAAACTCATATTTTTGGTTTGTTTTAATGGGATAATCCGCTCCTTCTTAACTAACTCATTCAATCTAGGACGAGATACGTTCAATAATTCCAATACCTCTGATGTTGTCAAAACATGATCAATTACAATTTTTTTAATATCCTCTTCGCTTTTTAATTCATACATTCTTAATCCCTCGCTTTTATAATCGTTCATTTATAATTGTCGTAACTATATTAAGTAGTGTGGCTACTGCAAAACAGATAGTTGTTATAATAAAAACATAATCTATCGTTTTTAAGTCGTTCCAATCAATAACAAATACAAAAACCATCGCAAATAAAAGAACAGGTCCTATCGAGCTTTTTAAAATTCCCCAAAGTTTATCTTTTAAATTTTCCATCTCTATGCCCCACATGATTCATGCATACTGAATCATTCCTTTCTATAAGGTATAATGCCAAAAAAACTAAATAGTTTTAAGAAATGTTATATTTACATTGTTTAAAACCATGTTGTAACTGCATATATGATTAAAGAAAGGGCCATGATAGCTCCAACAACTATCACAATTAGTCCTATACATCCCAAAAGAAATTGAAATAGATAGTATGCTCCAATTATAATCACGAAGATCAGCGCTAAAAGTGCAAGTATCTGCAACATTATTGTTTTAAAAAAGATTAGTCCTATAATAATTACAGCTATTATGGCAAAAATCCTCATACCGAAAAAATGACCTCCAATTTCCAATAACCATATAGAACACAAACTTTGCTGCCCTAAAATCACAGTAAATTATTTTATTTGCATATTCATTATACATTATGTTATGATATAACAGTTGTTAAATTAAGTAAAGTTATTGCATTTTCCCTTCTTAATACTTTATAATGAAAACAACAATTAAACGAAGTAAAAACAGGAGCTGTTTTTCGGGAGACGCTCACCTAAATAAAAAACCGATAAAGATCAAATTCAGCGGAGTTCTTTTCTGTTTCACCTCCGTAAT